>JAJZUN010000025.1:0-3357 GCA_021848555.1 Pseudomonadota bacterium
TTTCGACGCGGGACGTGCTGGCGCGGATGAAGGCGGTGCTGCGCCGGCGAGCGCCGAAAATGACCGACGACGTGATCGAGGTCCGGGGGCTGCGGCTGGATCCGGCCGCGCATCGGGTCAGCGGCAACGGCCTGGCGCTGGACCTGGGACCGACTGAATTCCTCCTGCTGCATTTTTTCATGACCCATGCGGAGCGCGTCTACACCCGCGGGCAACTGCTCGACCAGGTATGGGGCGATCACGTGTTCCTCGAGGAGCGCACCGTGGACGTGCACATCCGCCGGCTGCGCCAGGCGCTGGAGGCCAGCGGCCACGATGCGCTGGTCGAGACGGTGCGCGGCACGGGCTATCGTTTCGCCGCCGCGGCCTGAGTTTCCCCGGCCACAGGGAAGCCGGGCCGGGCATGCGATAATTGCCGGCCCCCTAACCATAAGTCCAAGCTTACTCAATTGAATTCAGTCTGGATGCGTAGCGCGTGGGCGCTGGCCGGCATAGCCATGGCCGGGCTGATTGCCTGGCCGCTGGCGGGATCGGAGTGGGCGCTTGCATTCATCTGCCTCGGCCTGGTCCTGCTGCTGGCCCACCACGTGGCCAACCTGGCTGCGCTGGCGGGCTGGCTGCGCGATCCCTCGGCCAGGCCGGTGCCCCAGGGGAGCGGCGCCTGGGAAGAAGTGCTGGTCGGGCTCTACCGCTTCGTGCGTGCCCGCACCCGGCAGGAGCAGCAGCTCAGCGGCGACCTCGCCCGCTTTCGCAACGCGGGCCTGGCCCTGCCCGACGGCGTCGTGCTGCTCGACGCGCACGGGCACATCGAGTGGTGCAACCCGATCGCGAGCCAGTACCTCGGTCTGGACGAGCAGCGCGATCTGGGCCAGCCGCTGGTCAACCTGGTGCGGCACCCGGATCTCGCCGCCTATCTGCAGCACGGTGAATACGCCGAACCGCTCACGCTGCGCCTGGCGCGGGACGGGGGCCGGGTGCTGTCGCTCGCCATCATCGCCTATGGCGAGGCGCAAAAGCTCCTGCTCGCGAGCGACATCACTCTGGCCGAGAAAGTCGAAACCATGCGGCGCGATTTCGTCGCCAACGTGTCGCACGAACTCAAGAGCCCGCTTACCGTGGTGGCCGGATTTCTGGAGACGCTCACCGACGGCGAAATCCGCCTGGACGAGGAGCGCCGGCAAGGCTATCTGGCGATGATGCGCGAGCACACCCAGCGCATGCAGCGCCTGGTGGAAGACCTGCTCACTTTGTCGGCGCTGGAGAGCAGCCGCGGCTTGAGCGATGAAGTGCTGGTCGACGTGCCGCAGCTGCTTGCCAGCGTGCGCGACGAAGCCCTGGCGCTGAGCGCCGGGCGGCATCGGATAGCGCTCCGCATCGAAGACGCGGTGTCGCTGCTCGGCAACGCCCAGGAATTGCGCAGCGCATTCGGCAATCTGGTGAGCAATGCCGTGCATTACACGCCGGCCGGCGGCGATATCCGGCTCAGTTGGGGGCGCAAGGGCACGCAGGCCCAGTTCAGCGTCAGCGACAGCGGCCCGGGCATCGAGCCGCGCCATCTCCCGCGCCTGACGGAGCGCTTTTACCGCGTCGATCACAGCCGCTCGCGCGAGACCGGCGGCACCGGACTCGGTTTGGCCATCGTCAAACACGTGCTGACCCGGCACCAGGCCGTGCTGGAAATCGAAAGCGAGCCGGGCAAGGGCAGCTGCTTTGCCGCGGTGTTCCCGGCGCGGCGCGTCAGGACGTCGGCCGACGCGGCAGACTAAATCGCGGCTCTCAAGTACGGGGTTAACCGTAACCGTGTCCTTGGTACGGATGCGCTTTTGATCCGTACCAAGGACACGGTTGGCGCGCAGAGCGCGCAATGGCTGTTACGTCGGCATCGATCGACGTAGCACGACACATCGACCTGCAGTGATCGAACTTGCGCGGACAGCGTCCAGTCCGCGCGGATCGTCGCTAGCGCACGGATGAAAAGCGTATCCGTGCACTATCGACGATCTTGTATAAGAGCAAGCTAGTGCGCCGGCTCGACCGAAACGCGCTCGAAGTCGCTACCGCGCTCGATCACGCCGCTGAGCAGGAACAACTCGGCGCTGTCGCTGTAGACTTCCAGCACGCGTTTGGGCCGGTACCAGCCCGGTGGGAGTACCAGGGAGGCCGGCGAGGATAGCGCAGGCAGCGCCGGGCAATACAGCGCGGGCACGTACTTTTCCTTCTGCGCATTGATCCCGGTGGGTCGCACCGCCACGGCGCGCGGCACTCCCGGGACGATGCGCACCCCCGCGTGAAGATCGTTGTTCGCGTCGGTCCGGAGCCAGCGCACCATGCCGACGAGGAAATTGCCGGCGTCGGCCGGCCGCACTGCGATCAGTTGCGTGTTGACGTAGCGTCCGCCTACGGAGTCCGCCGGCCGCATGATGCGCAGGCCCGACAGGCTTTCCTCCTGCAGCAGCCAGTCCTCGGTGGCGTAGCCGCCGGCTTCGACAAAGGCGTCCTCCAGGCGCGTGCTGGTGTGGCCGAAGGTGGCGATCTCGTCGCGTTCGCGCCGCGTCAGTTGGGTCGCATGTCCCGGTTGGCGGAACGCCTTGCTGCCCGAGATATGGAAATGCATGGAGACGAGCGTGCTGCACACCTTCGCCTTGGCGTTGACGCTGCGGCGCGCCTGCACCCGCGCGTTCTTGCCCTCGCACCACAGGCGGAACAGCAGCACCAGCAGCTGTTCGACACTGGGCATGCTGCAATCCTCGCCCAGCCCGAGGCTGGCGGGGGTCTCGCCCTTGCGCAGCAGCACCACGCACTTCTTCAGGGTGCGCGCCAGGTCGCTGATATCGAGCCAGGCGGAGGGCTTGCGCCCGTTGGCGTCGGCCTCGCGATAGGCCCCCGCCGCGGCGGAAAAATCCAGCAGCAGCGGCGGCAGGCTCTGGTCCGCCGGCGGGGTGCGCCGGACCGGGGCATGCTGGGCCCAGAGTTCCAGCCAGCGTTGAATCTGCGCCAGCTGCCTTTGCGTCTGCTCGTTGGGATCCGCCAGCATAAACAGCAGCGCGCGCGCATAGACCTCGGCGCAGCATGCATCCGTCTTTTTCACCGAATCCGCGACCGGCGTGGCGGTCTCGCTCGCCTCGTCGGCGCTGCGGTAGAGGCGGTGCAGGTCCAGCCAGTAGGCGTCGGGGAAGGTATGATAGACGCGGCAGTGATCGAACATGCTCGAGGCCAGGCAGTCCAGTCCGCGCTGGCAGATGAGCGCCGTCTGGCTTTCGCGCTTGCCCGCCGCGGCACTTCCCAGGCAGCGCTGGTAGCCCGCCAGCAGTTCCTGCCATAGCGCCGCCACATACCCGAAAATATCGCGTTCGACCT
>JAJZUN010000025.1:3367-13469 GCA_021848555.1 Pseudomonadota bacterium
GCACGAAATAGACCGGTTCGCGCAGGGCTTCGAGTATCTTGAGCCGCTCGCCGTCGGGCAGGTTGTAGCGGTTCAACTCCCGCAACTGGTCCAGCAACCGGACCTGCGAAGGCGTCACGTTGACCAGCGGCAGTTCGGCCAGCCACGCGATGCAGGCGGCACTGTCGGTGAACTCCGGGCGCGCATCCGCGGAGAATTCGGGCAGCTTGAATTCGGGCATGGACTTTATCGGGCCTAGGGTTTGCGCAAAAAAGCCGCCCTATTCGTCCGCACTCTTGCAGCCGGACAAGGTGCGACCGAATTCGACCGGGTTCCGCAGTGTCGCCATGCCGCTTATTCTGCCACCGCTTGCAGCAATTTGTGCAAGCTTCGCTGCAGGTCGGCGCGGTCTGCCGGCCGCGGCGTACCCGGCCGGCGGGCGGCGCCCCATACGGAGCCCGGATAGTGCTTGTCGTCGCCGAATCGCGGGACCACGTGCCAGTGCAGGTGCGCCACCATGTTACCCAGGCTTGCCAGGTTGATCTTCTCCGGCCGCAGCAGTTGTCGCAAGGCCTGCTCGGCGGCAAACACCACGCGCATCAACCGCTGCCGTGTCACCGCATCCAGATCGGTCATTTCGCTCACATGCCGGTTGAGGATGACGCGGCAGAACCCCGGATAGTCGTGGTCGCCGACCAGGACCACGCGGCATAGCTCGTCCTGCCATAGCGTGTCGCCTCCGGCAGAATCGCACAGTTCGCAGGGGGAGGGTGTCAATTTGTTCACGTTTCGGCGGTGGCATTATCCCTGAATGTGAAGTAATTCACGTCGCAGGTTAGAGCAACACGCGCTCAATGCCGCCCCGGTTCGCCTTGGCCACGTATTCGGCCATCCAGTCCGGGCCGAGCATGTGCCTGGCCATTTCCACGACGATGTAGTCGGCCTCGGTGCCGGCATCGTCGTTGTAGCGTGCCAGGCCCTGCAGGCAGGAGGGGCAGGAGGTGAGGATCTTGATCTCGCCTTCGAACTTGCCGTCGCCTTCGCCGCGCATCGCCGCCGCGCCTTTGCGCATTTCCTCTTCCTTGCGAAACCGCACCTGGGTCGAGACGTCGGGGCGGGTCATGGCCAGCGTGCCCGATTCGCCGCAGCAGCGTTCGTTGAGCGCAACCTCGCTGCCCATCAATTCGTTCACCACTTTGAGCGGCTGATAGGTCTTCATCGGCGTGTGGCAGGGGTCGTGGTAGAGGTAGCGCACGCCCTCGACCCCATCGAGCTTCACGCCCTGCTCGAGCAGATATTCATGGATGTCGAGCAGGCGGCAGCCGGGGAAGATCTTGTCGAATTCGTATTTCTGCAGCTGGTCCATGCAGGTGCCGCAGGACACGATGACGGTCTTGATGTCGAGGTAGTTGAGGGTGTTGGCGACGCGGTGGAACAGCACCCGGTTGTCGGTGATGATGCGCCGGCCCTCTTCCTCCTCGCCCGCCGCGGTCTGCGGGTAGCCGCAGCACAGATAGCCCGGCGGCAGCACGCACTGCGCGCCGATCGCATACAGCATCGCTTGCGTCGCCAGCCCCACCTGGCTGAACAGCCGCTCCGAGCCGCAGCCGGGAAAATAGAACACCGCGTCGGAATCTTCGGTCACCCGCGCCGGATCGCGGATGATGGGCACGATGTGCCGGTCTTCGAGCTCGAGCAGCGCGCGTGCGGTGCGCTTGGGCAGCTTTCCCGGCATCGGTTTGTTGATGAAATGGATCACCTGCGCGCGCAGCGCGGGCCGGCCGACGGTCGCCGGCGGCCGCCGCGTCTGGCGCTGCACCAGGCCCAGCAGCTTCGCGCCACGGTGGGCGAGCCGCTGCGCGCGGTAGCCCCATTCGATCATCGCGGTGCGTGCGATCTTGATGGTGTTCGGGTTGGTGGCGTTGAGAAACAGCATCGAGGCCGCGGTGCCCGGGTTGAATTTCTTCTTGCCCTGTTTGCGCAGCATGTTGCGCATCGCGATCGAGACGTCGCCGAAATCGATGTCCACCGGGCAGGGGTTGGCGCACTTGTGGCAGATGGTGCAGTGGTCGGCCACGTCGCCGAATTCGTCGAAATGCGCCAGCGAAATGCCGCGCCGCGTCTGCTCCTCGTAAAGAAAGGCCTCGATCAGGAGCGAGGTGGCGAGGATCTTGTTTCTCGGGCTGTAGAGCAGGTTCGCGCGCGGCACATGGGTCGAACACACCGGTTTGCACTTGCCGCAGCGCAGGCAATCCTTGATCGAATCGGCGATGCTGCCGGTCTCCGACTGTTCCATGATCAGCGATTCGGCGCCCAACAGGCTGAAGCTGGGGGTGTAGGCGTTCCGGAGATCGCCGCCCGCGAGCAGCTTGCCGGCGTTGAAACGGCCCTGCGGGTCGGCCATCTCTTTGTAGCTGCGGAAGGCTTCGATTTCATGCGCGTCGAGATACTCGAGCTTGGTGATGCCGATGCCGTGCTCGCCCGAGATCACGCCGTCCAGGGATTTCGCCAGGCGCATGATGCGCGCCACCGCCGCATTGGCGGCGAGCAGCATGTCGTAATTGTCCGAGTTGACGGGGATGTTGGTGTGCACATTGCCGTCGCCGGCGTGCATGTGCAGCGCCACGAACACGCGCGCCTTGAGCACGCGCTGGTGGATCGCGGTGCAGCCCTCGAGTATGCGGTGGAACACCAGGCCGTCGAACAATTGCTGCAGCTCGGTGCGCACTTCGTCCTTCCACGAAACGCGCAGGCTGTGGTCCTGCAGCAGCGAGAACAGGCTGCGCCCCGAATGGGTCACTGCCGCCAGCCCGGGCACCATGTCGGCGCTTGCCTCGGCCACCGGCAGGTCGAGGTGGTCGAGGAAATAGCGCCAGCGCGCGCGCGTCCTGGCGAGGAGTTCGCGTGCGGCCTCGCGCCGGTCGCCCAGGAGTTCGGGCGCAGGCAGCGTTTCGCCGTGCTGGGCGAGGGGCAGCTCGCCCTGGAAATATTCGTCCAGCGCATCGAGCAGGGCGAGCTTGTTCGAGATCGACAACTCGATGTTGATGCGCTCGATGCCGTCGGAATAGTCGCCCAGGCGCGCCAGCGGAATGACCACGTCCTCGTTGATCTTGAACGCGTTGGTGTGCTTGGCGATGGCCGCGGTGCGGGCGCGGTCGAGCCAGAACTTGCGCCGCGTCTCTGCCGAGACGGCGATGAAGCCTTCGCCGCCGCGGGCATTCGCGATGCGCACCACCTGCGACGCCGCCGCCGCCACCGCGTCGTCGTCCTCGCCGACGATGTCGCCGATCAGCACCATCTTCGGCCGACCCGCGCTGCCCGCCTTGCGCTTGGCTTTGGTCGCGTAGCCCACCGCTTTCAGATAGCGCTCGTCCATGTGCTCCAGGCCGGCGAGCATCACCGCTCGCGCGCCGCGCTCGCCCGGGGCAAGTGCGTTGCCGCGGGCATCGAGGTAGTCCTTGATCTCGACGATGGCCGGAACCGAGTCGCGCACCTGGCCGAAAAATTCCAGGCACACGGTGCGGATCGCCGCCGGCATCTTGTGCAGGATGAAGCGCGCCGAGGTGATGATGCCGTCGCACCCTTCTTTCTGGATGCCGGGCAGCCCGGAGAGGAATTTGTCGGTTACGTCCTTGCCCAGCCCCGCCTTGCGAAAGCGCGCGCCCGGTATCTCCAGCACTTCAGGCTTGCCCCGGGGGGTGCTGCCGTCGCGCTGGTAGTGCTGGATCTGGAAACGCGTCACGCCGGCGTCGTGGATCTTGCCGAGGTTGTGCGCTAGGCGCGTCACTTCCAGAAACAAGCCGTTGGCATCGACCATGCGCCAGGAGGCGAGATTGTCCAGTGCCGTGCCCCACAGCACCGCCTTCTTGCCGCCGGCGTTCATGGCGACGTTGCCGCCGATGCACGAGGCGTCGGCCGAGGTCGGATCCACCGCGAATACATATCCCGCCGCCTCGGCCGCCTCCATCACGCGTTTGGTCACGACGCCGGCGCCGCAGCGTATGGTCGCGACCGGCCGCGCCACGCCCGGCAGCCAGCTTTCCTCGACCTCGCCCAGCGCGTCGAGTTTCTCGGTGTTGATCACCGCAGACAGCGCGGTGAGCGGCACGGCGCCGCCGGTGTAGCCGGTGCCGCCGCCGCGCGGAATGATGGTCAGCCCCAGTTCGATGCAGTCGCGCACCGCGGCGGCGGCTTCGTCCTCGCTGTCGGGGTGGATGACCACGAAGGGATATTCGACGCGCCAGTCGGTGGCGTCGGTGACGTGGGAGACCCGCGTCAGGCCGTCGAAGCGGATATTATCCTTGCGCGTGCTGCGGCCGAGTTTTTTCAGCGCCAGCCGTCGCAGTGTCGCAACTTCGGCGAACCCGGCGCCGAAGGCGTCCACGGCATCGCGCCCGCGCTCGAGCAGAAACGTCACCTTCTGCGCGCGCGCGGCCTGCTGTACCCTGGTTTCCGGGTCCGCTTCGGTCTCGGTCAGGTGCGCCAGGCGGCGCTTTTCGATTTCATCCAGACGGTGGTGCATGGCCCCGATCAGCGCGGTGCGCCGGCCGGGGTTGTCCAGCAGGTCGTCCTGCAGGTAGGGATTGCGCGACACCACCCAGATGTCGCCCAGCACTTCGTACAGCATGCGCGCCGAGCGCCCGGTGACGCGTTCCAGGCGCAGTTCGCGCAGCGCTTCCCACGCCTGCTCGCCGAGCAGGCGCAGCACGATCTCGCGGTCGGAAAACGAGGTGTAGTTGTACGGAATCTCGCGCAGCCGGGCGGTCATCGTCGTCCCTCCATGCTCACTGCGTCCCGGATTCGGCCTCGGGCTCGGCGCCGGCTGCGCTCCCGGCCTCAGGCGGCGCAAAGACATCGCGGTAGCTGGCGTAGAAGCTCGCGAACAGGGTGGGAACGTAAGTCAGCATGACCGGCAGCATCACCAGCATGAACACGCTCTGCGACTTGTCGCCGAGCAGTCCGCGCGCGAGCAGGGCGAGCACGAACAGCGCAATACTGCAGATCAGGCTGAGCAGCGCCAGGGCGAGGCTGTAGGCGAGGAACGCCCGCCAGTTGCGCAGGGCGGCAAAAAAACTGTAGAACAGCGCTTGAAAGGCGGGCAGATTGCGCCACGCCGACAATGCCGGGGCGAACCAGAACGCGGCCAGCACCGGCAGGTAAAGGCAGGTGGCCAGCAGCGTCGCCCCGGCCAGGCTGCCGTCCTCGAACGCGCCCGGAGGCGGACGGGTGCCCAGCACCATCAATTGCAACAGCAGGCCGCCGTCGATCAGCGCCGATGCACCGAGGATGGCGAGGCCGCTGGCGAGGTAAAGCCCCCCCTGCCGCAGCAGCGCCGGCAAATTCGACTTGAATCCAGAGAACAGCAGGTCGACGCGCAGCTTGCGCCCCTGGTCGAGTTCCCGGCTTGCGATCATGAAGCTGGCCGAGAAAGCCGGAATCAGCACGGTTGCTGCAAACCAGCCGACGACCGGGATCATGCCCAGCATCTGCATCAGCAGAATGTAGGACAAGGTCAGGAATGCCCACATCGCCGGACTCTTGCGAAACAGCGCAAAGCCGGTCAGCACCCAGTTCCAGCCGTAGCTTGCGGGTATGGTGTTCACGGTCGGTGTGCCGGTGAGTTGGGCATCAGATCCAAAGCGCATCGCCGGCGTGGGCGATGCGCAGCTCCAGGATACGACGAAAATGCTCCGGATCGTGCGCGTGCACCAGTTCGCCTGGGCGCGGCAGATAGAAGTCGTACAGCCGCGACAGCCAAAATCTCAGCGCGGCCGCGCGCAGCATCACCGGCCAGGCTGCGCGCTCCGGCGCGGTCAGCGCCCGCCGCGCATGGTAGGCGGCGAGCAGTGCACGCGCCCGGGGTGGGTCGATCTCTCCGCCGGGCTGCACGCACCAGTCATTGAGCGTCACCGCGAGGTCGAACAGCAGGCAATCGATGCCGGCGAAGTAGAAATCGATCACGCCGCCGATGCGATCGGCCGCGAACAACACGTTATCCCGGAACAAGTCCGCGTGGATGGCTCCGCGCGGCAGGTCTTCGCGGCGGTTTCTTGCCTGGAATTCGAGTTCGGCGCGCAGCAGCGCCGCGCGCGCCGCGTCGAGAAATGGGCTCACCTGGAGCGCTGCTTCGCCCCACCAGCGTGGCCCGCGCGGATTGTCCAGTTTGCCCGCATAGGACTGACCGGCGAGATGTATCGCGGCGAGCGTCTCGCCGAGCTCGCCGCAGTGCGCCGGGGTGGGCGCGGTGATGACCTCTCCCTGCAGCCGCGACATCAGGGCCGCCGGCTTGCCGTTCAGCTCGGAAAACATCTGGCCACGGTTGTCGATCGCCGGTGCCGGGCTGGGTATCGCGTGCTGCGCCAGGTGGGCCATCAAGCCGAGATAAAAGGGCAGCTCCACCGGCGTGAGTTTCTCGAACAAGGTCAGCACGTAGCGTCCGCCGGTCGTGGTCACGAAATAGTTGGTGTTCTCGATGCCGGCGGCAATGCCCTGCATCTCGACCAATGCGCCCACACGATAGCCTTCCAGCCAGACGGATAACTGCGCGGGCGTGACCGGGGTAAAGACAGACATGCGGGCAATGGGTGATAAGCCGGGGGCAACGGGGGGTGCGCGGGCCTATCCCCCCAGCGTTACCTTAGACCCGCCACCTGGTTCAGAAAGAATGGATCACCCATTGCGGCACGCGCAGGCCGGAGTCGAGCGAATCGCGTCTTACCATCGAGCCATCGCCCCTTTCGTCGACCAGAAAATAGGGCACGCCGTGCGGGGGGGTCACTTTGATCGCGTAGAGCTTGCCGTTGACGCGGTACTCTTCCACCTTGTCCTCGCCGCGCCGCAGGATCGTAACCTGCGGTTCTAGCGCCGGGTCGGGCACGTAGCCGGGCGGCGGCGGGGGCGGTTCAGGCAACGGCTCGAGCCTGGGCGGTTGTTGCGCGGCGAGCGGAAGCGCAATTCCGAGTAAGGCTATTCCTAACAAACGGCGCATGATGGGCTTCCGGTTGGCGGTCGTCGGAGGGGAATTTTAGCAGATTCGGGCCCTGGCTCAGAGATTGAGCAGATTCTCCCGTTTTGCTGGCAAGGGTGCGAACCCCCTCTTTTGGCTACGGCGTAACCTGGCGCTACGCGCCAGGTTAGCCTGCGCCGAAAAAGGGGGCATCGTTCTCGCGGGATTCTCATAAATTGAGCAGATTCTCGCGTTCTGCCGGCAAAGGCGCGAACCCCCTTTTTTCGTAATACTTGAATATCGCTTCCACGATCGCCGCCGGATCGTCGATGGTTTGCACCAGATCCAGGTCCGTCGGATCGATCATGTGCTCGGTTCGCAATTGGTCGCGAAACCAGTCCAGCAGTCCCTGCCAGAACGGCGAGTGCACCAGGATGATGGGCATTTTGCGCGTCTTGCCGGTCTGCACCAGGGTAAGCGCCTCGGACAGTTCATCCAGCGTGCCGAAGCCCCCGGGCAGCACCACATAGGCGGTGGCGAATTTGACGAAACTGACTTTGCGCGCGAAAAAATGGTGAAAGGTGAGGCTGATATCCTGGAAACGGTTGCTGAGCTGTTCGTTCGGCAACTGGATGTTCAGGCCCACCGAAGGCGACTTGCCGAAGAAAGCGCCCTTGTTGGCCGCTTCCATGACGCCCGGTCCGCCGCCGGAAACGACCGAGAAGCCGGCGTCGGAGAGGCGCCGCGCGATGTCCTCCGCCAGCAGGTAGTAAGGCGAGTCCGCCGGGACGCGCGCGCTGCCGAAAATACTCACCGCGGGGCGGATCTGCGCCAGGCGTTCAGTGGCTTCGACGAATTCTGACATAATCCCGAATATCCGCCAGGACTCGCGCGCGTTGTGGGCCATGTCTGCTGCGCCGGCATCGGCCGGCCGCGGAAGTTTTCCGTTCATACAGACCCTCTATGAAAACCCTGCTGTTGGTGGATGGATCGTCGTACCTGTACCGCGCGTTTCACGCGCTGCCGGACCTGCGCAATGCGCGCGGCGAGCCCACGGGCGCGATCTACGGCGTGCTCAACATGCTACGACGGCTCGCCGCGGACTACAAGCCGGACTATCTCGCCTGCGTGTTCGACGCCAAGGGCAAGACCTTCCGCGACGACTGGTACCCCGAGTACAAGGCGCACCGGCCGCCCATGCCCGAGGATCTCGCGCGCCAGATCGAGCCATTGCACCAGGCCGTTGCGGCGCTGGGATGGCCGCTGTTGATGATAGACGGCGTAGAGGCCGACGACGTCATCGGCACGCTCGCGAGCCAGGCCGCCGCGGCCGGCATGCGCTGCGTCGTCTCCACCGGGGACAAGGACCTGACGCAACTCGTGAACGCGCGCGTCAGCTTGATCAATACCATGAACAACGAGCGCCTGGACGAGGCCGGCGTGGAAGCCAAGTTCGGCGTGCCGCCGAAACTGATGCTTGACTATCTGACGCTGGTCGGCGACAGCGTGGACAATGTTCCCGGCGTGGACAAAGTCGGCCCCAAGACCGCGGTCAAGTGGCTCTCCAAGTACGGCTCGCTAGACGCGGTGGTCGCGCACGCCGCGGACATCGGCGGCGTGGTGGGGGAGAACCTGCGCCGCGCGCTGCCCTGGCTGCCGCAGGCGAAAAAGCTGCTTACGGTCTACTGCGACGTGCCGCTGCCGGTCAAACCGGAGGAACTGGTGGCGCAGCCGCGCGCCGAGACCGAACTCGCCGGACTGTTCCAGCGCTTCGGCTTCAAGAGTTGGCTGAAGGATGCGGAGCCGGCGGACGCGGCGGCCTCCGCGCCTGCGCCCGCGCCGGCGCAGGGCGCGCCCGACCCGGTGGTGCGCAGCTACGACACCATACTCGACGAGCAGAAAATGGCCGAGTGGCTGAACCTGCTCGATAGCGCCCCCCTGGTCGCGTTCGATACTGAAACCACCGGCCTGGACCCCTTGACGGCGCAGTTGGTGGGCATGTCGTTCTGCGCCGAACCGGGCAGGGCGGCGTATCTGCCTCTGGCGCACAATTATGCGGGTGCGCCGCGGCAACTGGGCACAGAGCGCGCGCTGATTCTGCTGCGACCCTGGCTCGAGGACGCGGCCAAACCCAAGGTCGGCCAGAACCTCAAGTACGACCAGCACGTGCTCGCCAATCACGGCGTCGCCTTGCGCGGCGTGGCGCACGACACGCTGCTCGAGTCCTACGTGCTCGAGTCGCATTTGCGCCATGACATGGGTACGCTCGCGGAGCGCCATCTGCGCCTGCCCACCATCAGCTACGACGATGTCACCGGCAAGGGCGCGCAGCGCATCGGCTTCGAACAGGTGAGCGTGGAGCGCGCCACCGAGTACGCGGCCGAGGACGCCGACGTGACCCTGCGCCTGCACCAGTGCCTGTATCCCAAGGTGCAGGCCGAGCCCGGGCTGGAATACGTATATCGGCATATCGAACTGCCGGCGCGCGAAGCGCTGTTCCGCATGGAGCGCAACGGCGTGCTGATCGACGCGGCACTGCTCGAGGCGCAAAGCCGCGAACTGGGGCAGAAGATGATGGAGCTCGAGCAACAAGCCCACCGCGAAGCCGGCCAGCCGTTCAATCTGAATTCGCCCAAGCAAATTGGCGAAATCTTTTTCGAGCGCCTGCAGCTGCCGGTGCTGAAGAAGACCCCGAGCGGGGCGCCCTCCACCGACGAGGAGGTGCTGGAGCGGCTCGCCGCGGACTACCCCCTGCCCAAAACCCTGCTCGAATACCGCGGGCTCAGCAAGCTGAAATCCACCTATACCGACAAGCTGCCGCGCATGGTCAATCCTGCGACCGGGCGCGTGCACACCAATTACGCGCAGGCGACGGCGGTGACCGGGCGGCTCGCCAGCACCGATCCCAATCTGCAGAACATTCCGGTGCGCACGCCGGAGGGGCGGCGCATACGCGAGGCTTTCATCGCGCCGGCCGGCAGCGTCATCGTCTCTGCCGACTACTCGCAAATCGAGCTGCGCATCATGGCGCACATCTCGCGCGACGCGAATCTGCTGCGCGCTTTCGCCGCGGGCGAGGACGTGCATCGTCACACCGCCGCGGAGATTTTCAACCGGGCGCTGCACGAGGTCACCTCCGAAGAGCGCCGCTACGCCAAGGTGATCAACTTCGGCCTG
>JAJZUN010000026.1 GCA_021848555.1 Pseudomonadota bacterium
GACAGCGCCTGGCGGAACTGGCCGAATTCGCGCCAGTGCGCTGCCTTGAAGGGATTCCCGCGCCAGCGCCGCAGCGCCACCGGAATTACCCGGTGCACGCCCGGATGCATGCCGACGATGTCGCGATAGGCCTCCTCCACCACCCAGTCGATGCGCGCGCTGGGGAAGCGCGCGCGGATGTCGCTCACCACCGGCAGGTTGTGCACCACGTCGCCGAGGGAAGAAGTCTTGATGAGCAGAATATTGGGCATGGGCAGTGAATGCTGCGGGCTTTGTTAGAATGCAGCCAGCGGCAAATTATAAGGTATCCGATCCCTTGTCCCCTCAGCCATTGTCCGTCGTCATGATCACCAGGAATGCCGCGACCCAGCTTGCCGCCTGCCTGGAGAGCGTCGCCTTCGCCGACGAGACGCTGGTGGTCGACGGCGGATCTAGCGACGGCACCGCCGAACTCGCCGCGCGCCACGGCGCCCGCGTGCTGCAGAAAGAGTGGCTGGGCTTCGGCCCGCAAAAGCAGTTCGCGGTCGAATCCGCGCGCCATGACTGGGTGCTGTGCCTGGACGCCGACGAACGCGTGAGCGAAACCCTGCGCGCGAGCATACTGGCGGCGCTGGCCGCGCCCGCGGCGCAGGCCTATGCCATGCCGCGCTGCAACCGCTTCATGGGGCGCTGGCTCAGGCATGGCGAGGGCTATCCGGACTGGAGCCTGCGTCTGTTCGACCGGCGGCATGCGCGCTGGAGCGATGATCCGGTGCATGAAAAAGTGCTCACCGCGCTACCCGTGGCGCGGCTCGAGGGAGACCTGCTGCACGATAGCGCCGAGACCCTCGAGAGCTATCTCGACAAGCAAAACCGCTATACCAGCATCCAGGCCGCAGCCCTGTTCAAGGCCGGAAAACGCGCAGGCGTGGCGCAACTTCTGCTGTCGCCCGCGCTGCGTTTTCTGAAGTTCTATGTTCTGCGCCTGGGCTTGCTCGACGGCGTTCCCGGCCTGGTGCATATCGTCATCGGCTGCTGCAACAGCTTTCACAAGTACGCCAAGCTGATGGCGCTGCAGCGTGATCGGGACCGGATGTAGAAGTCCTTTGAATCAACCCTATTCCAGTTGCTTGGAATTGGCACAAGTACAGGGCACCACTGTCACCTGCAGGCTATTGCCGAAAACCGATGCCCGCCAAGGCGCAATCCGAGCAGCAACCGCTGCTCAGCATCCTCATTCCGGCGCGCAACTTTGCGTCCGGGGTGCGCCGTATCGTGGTTCCCTTGCTCGCTGAAGGGCGATCCGACATCGAAATCCTGGTTCACGACGACAGCAGCGACGACAGCGTAGGCGCAGCGATGCATGCGCTTGCCGGAGCCCCTCCCTGTCTGAATTACGTCAGAAATTCTCCGGCGCTCGGCGCCGTGCCCAACTGGAACAGCTTGCTGCGCAGCGCCCGGGGCAGGTACGTGATACTGATTCATCACGACGATTTCCCGCTTTCCGAGCGCTTCGCCGCCGACCTGCTGGACGAACTCGAAAAGAGTGCTTGGCCCGACGCCCTCATCCTTTCGCGCGTGATCTACGACGTTGGGCGCCAAAAGGTAATTCATGACATCTGCAATCCCCTAAGACGATTCATAGTGAATCATTTGCCCGCATACTTGCTCAGGCGGAACCCGATCGGCCCCCCTTCCGTGCTCGTGGTTCGCCGCGACCGGTTCGAAGGATACGACCCGGCACTGCAATG
Source organism: Pseudomonadota bacterium (assembly GCA_021848555.1). The sequence goes on from JAJZUN010000026.1 coordinate 1,731, forward strand.
GCTGGTAGACGTGGAAGCCTATTTCCGCTTCCTGACCGCGCAAAACCGCCGGCTGGTTTTCGCTGATCTGACTATGGTCTGTTCCACCGGCTCGCCCAGTTCCATTACCACCGAAATATGGGGCAGCAGGGGAGAAATTGCGGATGCCGAACTTGCCTACCTCGAAACCAAGTATTTACGAAAAACCTGGGGTACCCAGCTCCGGGGAACGAATCTTTGGGGAAGATTCCTGCTCCTGCTGGAATGGCCCATGTGGGCGGCGGTCAAGGCCGTCAGCGCGATCTGCAGGCCCCCGATCAGCTTTACGTCGCTTCCCGCCGCCGTGACTCATCGCAACAATGGCTATGAAGCCATTGCGCACCAAGGCAACCATGAAACGTGACACCACGGTTTACGCGAGGTCGGTTGGCTGGGACGGGGCCCGGGCCGGACCATGGTCGCGAATTCCCGCTGACGGTTCATCAGCCGCCTTGGATCGGAAGCCAAACTGAACCATCTAGCGATGATCCGGCATGCCTGAAGTCTCGGTCCTCCTCCCCGTGCGCGACGGCGCGCGCACACTGGCACTGGCCACGTTGTCGGTGCTGCAGCAGAGCTATCGCGATTTCGAATTGCTGGTGCTCGACGACGGATCGGTTGATGCGTCCCCGGATATCGCGCTCGGCTTCGGCGATCCGCGCGTGCGCTTGTTGCGCGACGGAGAGAAACGGGGTTTGGCGGCCCGGCTCAACCAGGGGATAGCCGCGGCGACCGGTCGCTACATCGCCCGCATGGATGCGGATGATGTGTGTTTTCCGGACCGGTTTGCGCGCCAGGTGGCGCGCCTGAACGCCGATGGCTCGCTGGATCTGCTGGCGTGTCGCGCTTTGATCTTCGACGATGGCGGAGCCGCCACCGGGTTGTTCCCGCACTGCGTGCCCGCCGAGGCGCTGTGCGCCCGGCCATGGAACGGCTTTTATATGGCGCACCCTGGCTGGATGGGGCGTGCGGACTGGTTCCGCCACAATCGCTATAAGATTCCCGAAGTGCTATACGCCGAGGACCAGGAGTTGCTGTTGCGCGCCTACCCGGACAGCCGCTTCGCCGTCCTGGAGGAGATTCTCCTGGGCTATCGCATGGGACCGGTTGCGCTGCGCAAACTGCTGTCGGTCCGGCGCAATTTGCTGATCGCACAAATTGGCCAGTTCGCATTGCGCCGCCAATGGCGCAATTTATTGCTCGCGACGCTGGCAACGGGCCTCAAGCTGTCGCGCGACGCGCTTTTCGCCACTGCGGCCGGACGCCGCTGGCGCGACCGCCGCGGCGGCACGGTTACGCCCGAGATCGAGCAAACATGGACGGCGTTGCTGAGTTCCCTTAGTCGGCGCCTGGACGAACTGCAGTTGTCGCCCGGGCGCGAATTATCTGCACCGCGGTCGCCGCCGCGTGCGGTGACTTCTTGACCATGCAATCTGATACGCGTCCAGACACGCGACCGGATGCGGCCAGCCCTGCCCGCGTCGCACTAGTGGTCACCAGCACGCTGGTGGTGCGCTGGTTCCTGCTCGAGCATATACGCGCGCTGGCCCGATCTTATTCGGTTACGCTGATCGTCAACAACAATGCGCCCGAACTCGCTGCAATGCTGCCCTGTCGCATCATATCGCTGCAACTCGAGCGCGATATTGCGCCGCTTGCCGACTTGCGCGCATTCGCCGGTTTGTGGCGCCATTTCCGCGCCGAACGCTATCAGCTGGTGCACACCCTGACCCCCAAGGCCGGACTGCTCGGCATGCTGGCCGCCTGGCTGGCCGGCGTGCCGGTGCGGCTGCACACCTTCCAGGGCGAAGTATGGGTCACGCGCCGCGGCGCGCTGCGCTGGCTGCTGAAGAACCTGGACCGGCTGCTGGCGCGGCTCGCCACCGATTTGCTCGTGGTCAGCGCATCGGAGCGCGACTTCCTGATCGCGGCCGGCCTGGTTCCGGCGGCGAAATCCCGGGTGCTGAACCATGGGTCGATCGCCGGAGTCGATGGCGAGCGTTTCAAACCCGATTCCGGCGTGCGCGCTGCGCTGCGCGCCGAACTCGGCATCCCCGCCGACGCCCCGGTGTTTCTGTTAGTCGGGCGGCTCAAGCACGACAAAGGCGTACTCGATCTCGCCCGCGCGTTTGCCGCGCTAGCGGGCGAGCATGCGGCCTGCCGGCTGCTGATCGTCGGTCCGGACGAAGACGGACTGCTGCCCGAGATCGAGCGGACCTGCGCCGCCTGCCGAGCCCGTCTGCATATCACCGGATTAAGCGACGTGCCCGAGCGCTACATGGCTGCGAGCGACGTGCTGTGCCTGCCCAGTTATCGCGAAGGATTCCCCACGACCATCATCGAAGCTGCCGCGGTGGGCCTGCCAGCCTTAGGATCCAGAATCTACGGCATCACCGACGCTGTCGTCGAGGGCGAAACCGGCCTGCTGTTCGATGCCGGCGACGTGCAGCAGCTCGCGCTAAGCATGCGCGCCCTGGCCGGCGACGCAGGCCTGCGCCAGCGCATGGGGCAGAGGGCGAGGGAGAGGGCGGAACGCGACTTTCCGCAAGCGCAACTGACGGCCGCGCTACTGGCCCATTACCGCCAACTGCTCGCAGGGCAACGATTATGAGTGTGCCTCTTCCCTCGGTTCTGGTGACCGGCGCCAGCGGTTTTGTCGGCCTGCGCCTATGCGCGCGCCTGACTGACGCCGGCCATGCAGTCAAGGCCGCGGTGCGGCGCGACAGCACAGCCCTGGCTGCGCTCGCACCCGCGGCGCGCGTCGTCCAGGTCGGCGATATCGGTCCGGATACCGACTGGCAGACGCCGCTGGACGGAGTGGACCTGGTGGTGCACCTCGCGGCGCGCGCCCACGTAATGCGCGACGGCGCCCCCGACCCGCTCGCCGCCTACCGCCGCGTCAACGTCGCGGGCAGCGAGCGCCTGGCGCGCGCCGCGGCGGCGGCCGGGGTCAGCCGCCTGATCTACCTGAGCTCGATCAAGGTGAATGGCGAAGAGACCTTCAACACACCCTTCCGTGAAAGCGACGCGCCCGCGCCGCTCGACGCGTACGGCCGGTCGAAATGGGAGGCGGAACAGGCATTGAGCCGGGTTGCAGCGGAAACCGGACTGGGCCTGACCGTATTGCGGCCGCCGCTGATCTACGGTCCCGGCGTCAAGGGCAACCTCGCGCGGCTGCTCGGCTGGATCGACCACGGACTGCCTTTGCCCTTCGCCTCGGTCGTCAACTGCCGCAGCCTCATCTATCTCGAGAATCTGATCGATGCGATCCTGGCCGTGATGCTTCATCCCACGCCTGGGGAGACCTACCTGCTGAGCGATGCGTACGACCTGTCGACGCCGCAATTGATCCGCGCGCTGGCTCGCGGCCTGGACCGGCCGCTGCGGCTGCTGGCTGTTCCGCCATCGCTGCTGCGCCTGGCGGGCGCATGCACCGGCCAAAGCGACGCAGTCGGGCGCCTGCTGGGCTCGCTGCAGATCGATGCGTCCCGAATAGCGGCCGAGCTGGGCTGGCGGCCTGCGCATGATCCGGAGCAAGGCCTGATCCTGACGGCCCAGGCTTATGCCAAGCGCGCGAATGAAAACCTGGAGTTCCGGCCTTGAGCGGCGGCAACTACCTGTATCTCGCCCCCTTGGTCGCAGCAGCGGTCTGCCTCGCGCTGCTCTACGTGCTGATCGATAACAAGTCCCTGCCCAAGGATCTGCCCAACGACCGTTCGCTGCATGGAACGCCCATTTCCCGCTCAGGCGGACTCGCCATCGTCTGCGCCATCGCCTTGACCGGCCCGCTGTTCTTTTACGGCGTCGGCACCTGGCTCAGCCTGGGCGCGGTGCTGGCGCTGGTATCGTTCGCAGACGATTGGCGCAGCTTGCCGGCCACGCTGCGGCTGGCGACCCACTTTGTCGCCGCACTCGCCCTCATCTATTATCAAATGCCCGATCTGCCGCTGCCACTGGCGGCACTGCTGGTACTCGGCATAGTCTGGGGCACCAACCTCTATAATTTCATGGATGGCGCGGACGGGCTCGCCGGCGGCATGGCGTCGATCGGCTTCGGCGTCTACGCCGTCGCCGCATGGTCCGCCGACGCCACACTGGCCTGGTTCGCCATGACAGTGAGCGCCACGGCCGCCGCCTATCTCGTGTTCAATTTCTATCCGGCGCGCATATTCATGGGGGACGCCGGTTCGATCCCGCTCGGTTTTCTTGCGTCCGCATTGGGCGTCTACGGCTGGTATTCCGGGATATGGCCGGCGTGGTTCCCGCTGCTGACCTTCTCTCCCTTCATCGTCGATGCGAGCCTGACACTGGTGCAGCGTGCGGCGCGCGGCGAACGCGTCTGGCAGGCGCACCGCGAGCACTATTATCAGCGCCTGATCAGAATGGGCCTGGGACATCGCAACACCGCGCTCGCGGAGTATGCGCTCATGGCCGCGGCCGGCATTTCCGCTCTGTCGCTGCTGCGGGCGCCGGCTTTGGCACAACAACTACTGCTTGCTCTCTGGGCGGCGATCTATCTGGGGCTGGCAGCAACGGTGAACCGAATATGGGCCTCGCATAGAGCAGCTGAACAAAATGAAACTGCTTAACCCGCGCGCTGCCACTGCAGCTCCCGAGCCGCGTGTGGCACTGCAGCCAGACTGATATCCGACGCACCGAAGCATTTCAACTCACTGAACCGCATGGCAATTGCAGCTATACTCAGCGGCAACTCCGTACTCAACCTGCAACCTGTTTTCGTACCCTAGACCACCTTGAGCGTAAGCGACACCCTGGAGCCGAACCGTATCCGCCGCGTGCTGGTCACCAAGCTGCGCCATCATGGCGATGTATTGCTGGCCAGCCCGGTGCTGGGCGCGCTCAAGCGGCAGTTGCCGAACGCCGAAATCGACGCCCTGGTCTATCACGACACGCGCGACATGCTGGCGGAGCATCCGGCGCTGTGCCAATTGCACCTGGTGCGCAAAGGCGGCGCGTTAAGCGAGGAGTGGCGCCTGTTGCTGGCCCTGCGATCGCGCCGCTACGACCTTTTGGTCCACCTCACCAGCAGCGCGCGCGGCGCATGGCTGGCGCGCGTTCTGCAGCCGGCGGTTTCGGTGGCGCCCAACCATGCCGGTAGTCTGTATCGAAACAGCTTCACCCATCTTTATTCCCAGGCGAATGCCCGCCACATGGTGGAATGCAATCTGGACGCCCTGCGCCGGATCGGACTCTGGCCGGAGGAAGCGGACAAGAAACTGCTATTGGTCGCAGGGGCGGAGGCGGAGCGCAGCGCGGAGCAGCACCTGTGCGACCTCGGCCTCGAAGCCGGCAAATTCATTCTGATCCACCCTACTTCGCGCTGGCAGTTCAAATGCTGGCCCGAGGCAAAAGTGGCGGAACTGGCGACGCGGCTGGCGGAGCACGGCTGGCCTTTGCTTTTCACCAGCGGCCCGGATCCGCAGGAAACCGGAATGATGCAACGCATCCTCGCCCGCCTGCCCTTCCAGGCCCCGAGCCTGGCGGGGAAGCTGACCTTGAAGCAACTGGCCGCATTGACGGCGCGCGCGCGCCTGTTCATCGGCATGGACTCGGCGCCGATGCACATCGCGGCCGCCGTCGGCACCCCGGTGGTGGCGCTGTTCGGTCCGAGCGGCGAAAACATCTGGGGACCGTGGCAGGTGCCGGCCCGGGTCATTAACTCGGATCATTCCTGCCGCCCCTGCGGCTTCGACGGCTGCGGCGGCAGCAAGCGCAGCGACTGCCTGGAAACCATCCCGGCGGACCGGGTTCTTAACGCGGCTCTGGAATTGATGGAGCAAACGCGTTGAACGCAGCGGAACGCGCCGCATGAACATCCTGCACACCGAAGCCTCCTGCGGCTGGGGCGGCCAGGAAATCCGCATCCTGGAAGAAGCGCGCGGCCTGATCGCCCGCGGCCATGCCGTCAGCCTGGCCTGCCCGCCCGAGGCACGGATATTTTCCGAGGCGAAACGCTACGGCGTGCCGGCCGTCGCCTTGCCCATAGCCCGCAAAAACCTGGCCGGCCTGCTGGCACTGCGCCGCCACATCGCGCGCAACCGGCCCGATGTGATCAACACCCACAGTTCCACCGATACCTGGTTGGCCGCGCTGGCGCGGCTTTTCCTGGCGGCCCCGCCGCCGCTGGTGCGCACCCGCCACATCTCCGCGCCTATCCCGCGCAACGCCGCCTCGCGCTGGCTTTACACCCGCGCCACGACGCATATCGTCACCACCGGGGAACGCCTGCGCGAGACCTTGATCCGCGACAACGGCTATCCGGGCGGGATGATCACCTCCGTCCCCACCGGTATCGATCCGCAACGCTTCCTGCCGGGGGATCGCCTGGCTGCACGCAAGGACCTGGCTCTGGCTCCCGATCTGCGCTATATCGGCATCGTCGCCACCCTGCGCAGCTGGAAAGGCCACCACCATCTGATCGATGCCTGCCGCCAGATCACGCGCCATGACTGGCGCCTGCTGATCATCGGCGACGGCCCCAGACGCGACTACTTGCACGAAATGGTAGCGCGGCTGGAACTGGGTGAGCGGGTGCGCTTTCTCGGCCAGCGCGACGACCCGGAACGTTGGCTGCCTGCCCTCGATGTGTTCTGCCTGCCCTCCTACGCCAACGAAGGCGTGCCGCAGGCGCTGCTCCAGGCCATGCTCGCCGGCATACCCATCGTGACCACGCCCGTAGGCAGCATTACCGAACTGCTGGAGCATGAGAAAAGCGCGCTGATCGTTGCACCCGAGAATGTGCCCGCGCTGGCGCAAGCGATGCAGCGCCTGCTGGATGATCCGCAACTGGGCGCTCGCCTGTGCGCGGCCGCCCGCGCCACGGCACTGGCACGCTACACCCGGGAGTCCATGCTCGACGCCATGCAGCAGATTTTAGAAAGGGTGACGCATGCCCACTGAGCGCGAATTGACCGGCATGCTGGACCGCGATGCCGCTGCCGGGCTGGCCCAATTCCAGGCGCTGATCGCCGGCCTTCCCTATGAGCGCAAGGGCATCCTGTTTTCGGAAATGTTTTTCTTCTGGCGTTGCGCCCGCACCCTCAAGCCGCGCCGCATCCTGGAGTCGGGGCGCGCGCGCGGCCAGAGCACGCTGATCCTGTCGCATTGCTTTCCCGAAACAGAAATCCTCAGCGTCGAGTACGACCGCAATTCGCCCGATGTGGCGGTGGCCGCGGCACGCCTGCAGGGTCGCGGCAATGTGCAGCAACTGTTCGGCGACGCAACCCGGCTGCTGCCGCAAATGGCGCAGGCGGGTGACGTAGCCCTGATCGACGGTCCCAAAGGCTATCGCGGCCTGCGCCTCGCGCTGCGCCTGCTTGCCGACGGGAAGATGCCCTTGGTGTTCCTGCATGACACGGCCACCGGCTCGCAGGAGCGGCGCTACCTCTTGAGCAACATGCCGGAAGCGCTGTACAGCGACCAGCCGGCCTTCGCAGGGGTCGCCCACCATCTCGACCAGGGCGCATGGGACGAACTGCCCCAGGCCAACCGCTGGACTCCGGCAGGGGCACCGGCGGCCGGCTACGGTTTTTCGCTGGCCTGTCTGCCGCATCAAAGCGGTCGCGGCTATCGCGCGTTGCGGTTGCGGGCAGTCCTCGCTGGGTTCAGCCATCGCCTGCTGAAGACCTGAGCACGGGCATCGCGTGATGGCCATCGAAGCGGGCGCAGTGCAGGACATCCTGGTGGTGCAGGTTTCGCGCATCGGCGACACGCTGCTCGCCACCCCTGTTCTGCGCACGCTGGCTCAGGCTTTCCCCAAGGCGAGTCTCACCTGTCTGGCGCACCCGAATCGGGTGGAAATCCTACAAGGGCTCCCCTTCATACACCGTCTGGGCCGCATCACCAAGAACCTGGCCCCGCTGCGCGGCTGGCTGCCCGGCCGACGCCACGACCTGGCCCTGGTGTTCGGCTACGACCAGCCCCTGGTCGCCTATGCCTTGCGCGTCGCCCGGCGGGTGCTGGCGTTTCGCCAGGGCAATCCGGCGCTGGATGCGCGGCTCTGGCACGCCGTCGACCAACCCGCTTTCCAGAGCCGGCATGCCGTGGACTTTCAACTCGCCCTCACCGATGCGATCGGCCTGGCGCCCGCAGGCAAGTACTTGTCCTACGTCGTCACTGCCGCCGAGCGCGAGTGGGCCGGCGCTCGCCTGGCGCCCCTGCGGGGGCTGGGAGCGCGGCCGCTGATCGGCATGCAAATCGCCAGTTTCCCGACCAAGGCTTACCGCGACTGGCCGGTGTCCCATTTCATAGCGCTATGCCACCGCATCCGCACCGAGCAGCCGCATGCGCATTTCCTGATTTTCGGCGGCAGCCTGGAAAGTGAACGTACCCGGGCGCTGCATGCCGCGCTGCCGGAGTGCTCGACCCACTATGCCGGCAGCCTGACGCTGCGCCAGACCGCGGCGCTGATGAACGAAGTGGACCTATACGTCGGCGTGGATACCGGCCCGACCCACATCATGGGCGCGCTGCATCGACCCATGGTCGCGATGTATCACGGTTATTCTCCGAGCCGCCTGCTGGCGCCGCTGGAACATCCCTGCCTGTGGACCGTGGACCACCCGCGCGCAGGTCAGGGAAACTCGCCCGACGACACGCCGATGTCGGAGATCCCGGTGGACGCGGTGCTGGCCAAGGTGCGCGAGGCGCTGGCATGAACTTCGCCCTGGTCGTGACCAACCTCGCCGGCGGCGGCGCCGAGCGCGCGATGTTGAATATCGCGGCGCTGCTCGCCGGGAAAGGACATGGCGTGAATCTGATCCTGCTCGAGCGCCTGATCGAGCACACCGTTCCGGATGGCATCAGTCTGCAGGTCGTCACCCCGCCGGACAGCGAGCTGGGCCACGGCTGGCTGGGCAAGCGCGTCGCTGCCTGGCGACTGGCCCGGTTGTGGAACAAACTCGCCGCGCGCCGGCCTATAGACCTGACGATTTCCACCCTGCCCTATTGCGATGAAGTGGTGCGCCTAGCCCGCTTGCCGCGCGTGCGCTACCGCATCGCCAACACCCTGTCGGCGGAAATCGACGGCCTGGCCCGGCGCGATCCGGCCAGGGCCAGACGGCGCCTGGACCGGTACCGCGCCGTCTACGACGCGCAGCCGCTGATCGCGGTATCGGAAGGGGTGGCGGCCGATCTGCGCCAGCGCCTGGGTCTCTGCGCCAACATCGCGACCATTTATAATCCCTTCGATTTCGAGCGCCTGCGCCAACTGGCCGCCGCGCCCGAAGGAGATCTGCCCCGACGACCGTATGTGATCCATGTCGGCCGCTTTGCGCCTCAGAAACGCCATGATCTCCTGCTGGACGCGTGGAAGCGCGCCGGCCTGGAAATGGATTTGGTATTGCTGACCGACCCTGCGCCCGGCCTCAGCCGGCTGATCGAAGACAAGGGACTGGCCGGTCGGGTGACGGTAGCGGGCTTTCGCCCCAATCCCTACCCCTGGATCGCCGCGGCCGATCTGCTGGTGTTGTGCTCCGACCACGAAGGCCTGCCCAACGTGCTTATCGAAGCCCTGGCCTGCGGCACCCGCGTGGTCAGCACCGATTGCCCTTCGGGGCCGCGCGAAATACTGCGCGGCGATCTCGCACGCTGGCTGGCGCCGATGAATGACGCTGCAGCCCTGGCAAAGTGCATGCGATCGGCGCTGCAGGAAGCGCGGCCCGGTCCGGTTGAACTCCACGCCTTCGCAGCCGACGCAGTGGCGGCCCGCTACGCGGCGCTTGCGGCAGGAACACGCTGAGCATGTGCGGCATACTCGGCAGCGTCGGCACCCGCTGGCGCGAACAGGTTCCAGCCGCACTCGATAGCCTGCGAGCGCGCGGTCCGGATGACCACGGCGTGGTCGACGCCGGCGCTGCGGTGTTCGGGCATCGCCGCCTCGCCATCATCGACCTGGCGGGCGGCGCCCAGCCGATGCAAAGTGCAGACCGCCGCTGGACCCTGGCGTTCAACGGCGAGATCTACAACTTCAGGGAATTGCGCGCGGAACTGGAAACCCAGGGCTGGGCCTTTCGTACCCATTCCGATACCGAAGTGCTGTTGCAGGGCTGGCTCGCCTGGGGAGAAAAGCTGCTGGACCGCCTGGACGGCATTTTCGCCTTCGCGCTGTGGGATGCGAAAACGCAACGCCTCGCGCTGGCACGCGACCGCGTCGGAATCAAACCGCTGTTCTACGCCGCCTTGGACGGCGGCCTCGTCTTCGCCTCCACGCTGGCGCCCTTCTTCGCCCTCCCGGGCTTTCCGCGCCAGCTCGACCATGCAGCCCTGCGCGACTACCTGGCGTGTCAGGCGGTGCAGTCGCCGCATTCCTTCCTGCGCGACGTGCAGCAGTTGCCGCCCGCCAGCCTGCTGCAGTTCGAGTTTGAAAGCGGCAGGCTGAGCACGCGCCGCTATTGGCGGCCGGCGGCGCCGCGCGTGCCCGCGCCCTCGTTCGACGCGGCTTTAGAGGCGGTGGACGCTGCGCTGCGCGAGAGCGTGCGCCGGCAGATGGTGGCGGACGTGCCCCTGGGCGCCTTTCTTTCCGGCGGCATCGACTCCGGTCTGATGGTGCATTACATGGCCGAGGCGGGCGTGCGCCCGCTGAAGACGTTCAACATCCGCTTTCCGCAGGCGGGCTTCGACGAAACTTCGGCCGCGCGCGCGGTCGCCGGCCGCTACGCCACCGAGCACACCGTGATCGACGCCCCGAGCATAGACGCCGCCGCTTTCGAGGCCGCCATCGCCGCCCTCGACCAGCCGCTGGCCGATCCGGCCTACGTGGCGACCAGCGAGTTGTCCCGCCTCACCCGACGCGCCGTCACCGTGGCCATCAGCGGCGATGGCGGCGACGAGTTGTTCGCCGGCTATCCGCGATTCTCGCAGACCGAGGATCGCTTTCCCGACAGCCTGGGCCGGCGCCTGCTGCGCCACGGTGCGCGCGCCGGCTGGCTGCCGGGCAGCCTGCTGCGCCGGGGCCTGGCAGGACGCGAGATGCTGCTCTACAAGCAGGTGGAACTGGGTCCGTTCGCGCGCTCGCGCAAGGACTTGGCGCGTTACCTCGATCCGGGCGCACTGGCCGCCTGCCGGCCGCAGGATACGCTGGAACTGTGGCGCAGCCTGACCCTGGAGTACGGACACGGCATGGACACGGCCGGCCTGATGCGCGCCGATCTCTGGACCTATCTGTCCGAAGATTGCCTGGTCAAGACCGACCGGGCAAGCATGAACCATAGCCTGGAAGTGCGTGTGCCCTTGCTGGGCAATCCGGTGCTGGACCTGGTTCTGGACTGGCCGGCCAGCGTGCATTACGACGCCGGCGGCGGCAAAGCCCTGCTGCGCGCCCTGGCGCGGCAGCATCTGCCGGCGGACGTGTGGGACCGGCCCAAACACGGTTTTTCCGTGCCTTTGCAGCACTATTTCAATGGACAATGGAACACGGCCTGCGAGCATTACATCGCCCGCTGCGGGGAACTGGCGCCGTTCCTGAACGCCGTCGCCGTGCAACGGCTGTGGCAGGCGGCGAAACAAGGCAAGGCATCGCGGCGCCTGGCTTACACCTTCGTGGTGCTGCTGATCTGGCTCGCCGGGCACGGTATTTCGAGCAATTGAAGAGCACAAGTCATGATCAGACCCGGCGGGAAATC
>JAJZUN010000027.1 GCA_021848555.1 Pseudomonadota bacterium
GATCTGGCGGGAACACCTGATCCGGATCGCGGTCTCCGTTTGCGCACGCGCTAACCATGGACTAAGCCGGGACTGGCGATCGTAAAAAGCATTTGCGACCAATGCGGCTGGCGGATCGCGCTGCGCAGCGAAGAAAACCGGGGAACCCGGGTGACGCTCGATTTTTCACCGGCATAGAATTCTTGGCGATTTGACGCAGATTTGACGTTCACCAATCTATCATTGTCGCAAGCGATGCGAGTTTCTTTTTGCCACGGTTCATTTGGTGTTTTCAGGATTGCGCAAATGGTTCACCTCAGATGGAATATGAAGATCTTATGCCTGCTGACGGCAGCGCTTGGCGGTTGCGCGAGCTACGCCCCAAAACCGCTGTCGCCGCAAGCCAGCGCTGCCAGCTTCGAATCCCGTTCCCTCAACGATCCCGGCCTTAAAGATTATTTACGCCGCGTATTGCCTGGCGAGTCGTCCCAGACCTGGAACTTGACGACGCTGACCCTGGCCGCTTTTTATTTTAATCCTGAACTGGACGTCGCCCGGGCGCAATGGGACCTGGCCAAAGCGAAGACCGTGACCGCAGGGGCGATTCCCAATCCGACTTTCGGCTTTTCACCCCTGTATAACGCGGACGCGGGAAGCGGCTTGTCCCCGTGGACGCTGGGAGTCGTTCCGGGCATTCCCATCGAGACGGCGGGCAAGCGCGGTTATCGCGTCAGCGGCGCCGAGCACTTGTCCGAGGCCGCGCGTCTGGACATCGCTGCCGCCGCATGGCGGGTGCGCAGCGGCTTGCGCGCCGCGCTCGTCAACCTTTATGCGGCGCGTGAGCGGGAACAACTCCTCGCCAGCCAGCAGGAGGTCCAGGCGCGCGCCGTGAAGGCTCTGGGGAGCCGGTTGCGCGCCGGGGAAGCGTCGCAGCCCGAGGTGACACTCGCGCGCCTTGCGCTGGACCAGACGCGGCTCGCCGCGGAAGAGGCCGGCCGCCGGCGCGCCGAGGCGCAGGTGGGGCTGGCGCAGGCGCTTGGACTGCCTTCGGCCGCCGTGCGGGACATGGCGCTCTCGTTTGACGATTTCCAGAAGCCGCTTCCCAAACTGCCTGCGCCCGATATTCGGCAGCAGGCGCTGCGCAACCGGCCGGACATCCTGGCCGCATTGGCGCGATATGCCGCCAGCCAGTCGGCGCTCCAGCTCGAAATCGCCCGACAGTATCCCGATCTGTCGATCGGGCCGGGCTACACCTGGGACCAAGGTGCGCGCAAATGGTCCTTGGGGATTTCCCTCACATTGCCGGTGTTCAACCAGAACCAGGGGCCGATCGCCGAAGCCGAGGCGGGGCGCAAGGTAGCCGCCGCCCGGTTTACCGCCTTGCAGGCGCGGGTGGTGGGAGAAATCGACCGGAACTATACGGGTTTCACGAAAGCATCGGATAAGCTTGAGGTGGCGAACCGCCTGCTCGCCGGCGCCCGCAAGCAACTTGAATCGGCCCGCGCACGATTTGCTGCCGGCGAGACGGACCGCCTTGCGCTCCTCGGCGCTGAACAGGAACTGACGGCGAGCAGGCTTGCGCGCCTCGATACCCTGACCCAGGCGCAGCAGGCCTTGGGTTCGCTCGAGGACGCGGTGCAACTGCCGCTCGACGCGGCCGAAACCCTTCCCGGACAGTTCACCGAGCGTTCCGGACAGGATCAGGAGATTGTGCAATGAATAAAAGCCGCGGCCTCCGGTCGCTCATCATTGTTGCTTTAGTGGCCGGATTCAGTGCCCTCGTTATCTGGGGATTCGTCGCAGGGCAAAAGGAACGCGCCGTCGAGGCCGAGCGGGAACAACCGGTAGCCACGCCGTCGCGCGTCTCGGTAGAGCAGGGTGAACCGATCGTCACCCTGGACCTGAAAACCCAGGCGGCGAGCGCGGTCTCGGTAACCCCGCTGCAACCGGAATCGCGGCGGCAGCGTATCCAGGCTTATGGCGCCGTGGTGGTGATACAGGGCCTGAGCGATATTGCGAACAACTACGCCTCGGCGCAGGCGCAACTGCAAAAGGCGCAGGCGGGCCTGGCCGCGGCACGCCGGGAATACGAGCGCCTGCAGGACCTGCATCGGGACGACCGCAACGTTTCCGACAAAGTTCTGCAAGCGGCCGAGGCGGCGTGGCGCGGCTCCGAGGCCGATGCTCAATCGGCACGCGTGGCGATGAAGTCAGCCGCCGACAATCTACGGACCCGATGGGGAACGGTGATCGCCAAGTGGATCACGAACGGCAACGCGCAGGTTCTGGAACGGCTGCTCGCGCAACGCGACGTGCTGGTCCAGGTGACGCTGCCCGGAGATGCTGCGGGCATCACCGCCCCGCGGGAAGCGATGGTGCAGGCACCGGGTGGCAAGTCCGTTGCGAGCCGGCTGGTGTCGGCCGCCCCGCGCATTGACGCGGCGATTCAGGGATTGAGCTTCTATTATCTTGCCCCGGCCGCCGGCCTGGTGCCCGGAATGCATGTCGTGATCTGGCTGCCGGCAGGGCCGTCCGCCGAGGGTGTGATCGTCCCCGACTCCGCCGTCGTGTGGTGGCAGGGCAAGGCCTGGGCCTATTTCCAGAAGGACGCGACCCGCTTCGCGCGGCGTCCGGTACCTGCGGACCATCCTGTCGAAAACGGCTGGTTCGTCCCGGGAGGGACTGCGCAGCGCGTGGTGACCGGCGGCGCGCAAATGCTGTTCTCGGAAGAGTTCCGCGCCCAGGTCAAGGTTGGCGACTGAGCGCCAGCGAGACACCGCATGCTCTCCGCCATCGTTAAATTCTCGCTGCGCTTTCGCGGCGTCGTCATCGCACTGGCCTGCCTGTCCCTGGCCTATGGGCTCTACGGGCTCGCGGGGGCCAAGTACGACGTGTTCCCGGAATTCGCGCCGCCCCAGGTAGGCATACAGACCGAAGCCCCGGGACTGTCGCCCGAGCAGGTGGAGGTGCTCGTCACCCAGCCCGTGGAGAACCAACTCAACGGCGTACCAGGAATCGAGTCGATGCGTTCCGGCTCGATCCAGGGTTTGTCGGTCATCACCGTCACCTTCGCTGCGGGCAGCGACATCTACCGCGATCGACAGGTGGTGGCCGAGCGCCTGTCCGCGCTGGCCGGACGGCTCCCGCAAGGGGTGAATGCCCCGGACATGAGTCCGTTGACCTCGTCGACGAGCACGGTATTGGTGATGGGCGTCACATCGGACAAACTCTCTCTGATGGCGCTGCGCACGCTGGCGGACTGGACCATCAAGCCGCGGCTCCTCGCCGTGCCTGGCGTCGCCAAGGTCGTGGTATTCGGCGGCGAGGTCAAGCAGTTCCAGATTCAGATCGAACCGGAGCAGTTGATCCGCCATGGACTTTCCGTACAAGACGTACTCGCCGCCGCGGCGCGCGCGACCGGTGTGCGCGGAGCGGGATTCATCGACGGCAAGAACCAGCGGGTGACGCTTCAGCTTCAAGGTCCGTCGCCGACCCCGGCGCAGATCGCCCGGACCGTCGTGCTGCAGAAAGACGGGACCAGCGTTACGCTCGGGGATGTGGCGAAGGTGGTCGCGGCCCCGGAGCCCCCGGTCGGAGCGGCCACCGTCATGGGGCAACCGGGCCTGCAACTCGTGGTCTCCTCACAATACGGCGCAAACACACTGGAGGTCACCGGCAACGTCGAGCGGGCCATCAGGGATCTGCGCCCGGCGCTCGCCGGCGAAGGTGTGACCCTGCATCCGGATTTGTTCCGGCCCGCCAACTTCATCCACACCGCCACCGCCAACGTCGGCGTTTCGCTCGCCGTCGGCGGGGTGCTGGTGGTGGTGGTGCTGATCCTGTTCTTGTTCAACCTGCGCACCGCGGCCATCTCCCTGACCGCGATCCCTTTGTCGCTGCTGGCTGCGGTGACGCTGCTGGAAATGCTCGGGCTGTCGCTGAACACCATGACCCTGGGCGGGCTGGCCATCTCCACCGGCCTGCTGGTGGACGACGCCGTAATCGCAGTGGAGAACATCTACCGCCGCCTGCGGGAAAACCAACATCTGGAACAGCCGCGTCCGGTTTTTAACGTTGTGCTGGGCGCCGTCCTGGAAGTGCGCAGCGCCGTAGTCTACGCAACGCTGGTGGTGGCGCTGGTGTTCGTGCCGGTGTTGACGCTGCCCGGCATTGCGGGGCGTCTATTCGCGCCGCTGGGAATCGCCTACATCCTCGCCACGCTGGCGTCGCTTGTGGTGGCGCTCACGCTGACGCCCGCGCTCGCGCTATTGCTGCTGCGGGGAGGAAAACTGCCGGAATATGAACCCCCGCTTTACCGATGGCTCAAGCCGCGCTACGGCGCGCTGCTGGAACGCGTCGAGAGACGTTCGCGCATGATCCTGGTAGCGGCCGGGCTGTTGACCCTGGCCGGTCTTGCAGTGCTGCCTTTCCTCGGGGGCAGTTTCCTTCCTGAACTCAAGGAGGGGCATTTCATCGTGCACATGGCTGCCGTTCCGGGTACATCCATCGAAGAATCGCTGCGGATTGGCAACCAGGTCAGCGCAGCACTCGAAAAACTGCCGTTCGTGCGCTCCGTCGGGCAGCGAGCGGGCCGCGCCGCCCAGTCGGAAGACACGACCGGGACAAACTATAGCGAATTCGAGGTCGATCTGAAGCCCCTCGATGGGGATCAGGCCGAACTGGCGACCGCCACCATACGCAAAACGCTCGCCCAGTTCCCCGGGGTCAACTTTGCGGTCAAAACCTTTCTCACCGAACGGATCGAAGAGACCCTGTCCGGTTACCGCTACTCCGTGGTGGTGAACGTGTACGGCAACGACCTGGATACGCTCGATCGCAAGGCCAGCGAGATCTCGGCAACGTTGAGACGGGTGCCCGGCGCCACCGACGTGCAGATCCAGTCGCCTCCGGGTACCCCGCAGCTCATCGTGCGTCTTCGCGGCGCCGACTTGGCGCGCTGGGGGTTCGATCCGATCGAAGTGATGGACGCGGTGGAGACCGCTTATCAGGGACGCATCGTGGGGCAGGCCTACGACGGCAACCGGATATTCGCCGTCTCGGTGATTCTCCTGCCTGCGGACCGAACCAAGATACTGGATGTAGGGAACCTGCCCCTGCGCAACCGCGCAGGCACCTACGTGCGTCTGCGGCAGCTCGCCGATGTGTATGAAGCTTCCGGACGCTATGTGATCCTGCACGATGGCGCCCGACGCGTCCAGACGGTAACGGCCAATGTCGCCGGCAGCGACCTCAATGCCTTCGTCGCCCAGGCGCGGCAAGCGGTGGCCTCCCAAGTGTCGCTGCCTGCGGGCATGTACGTGCAATTCGCCGGAGCCGCCGCGGCCCAGGCGCAGGCAAGACGCGACTTGCTGGTCCACGCCTCGATCACGGGTGTGGCGATCGTGCTGTTGCTCGCGCTGGTCATCGGCCGCGCGCGCAATCTGCTCCTGGTTCTGCTCAACCTGCCGTTTGCATTGGTCGGCGGCGTGCTGGTGCTCTTTGCTACCGGCGGCGAGCTGTCGATGGGTTCGCTGGTCGGCTTCGTGACCCTGTTCGGCATCACGCTGCGCAACTCGATCATGATGGTCTCTCACTATCAACAACTGGTGTCGGTCGACGGTCTTCAGTGGGGCCCGGAGGCAGCCATACGCGGCGCCCAGGAGCGCCTCGCGCCGATTTTGATGACCGCTTTGGTCACCGCGTTCGGGCTCGTGCCGCTCGCGCTCGGCAGCGGCCAGCCCGGCCGCGAGATCGAAGGGCCGATGGCGATGGTCATTCTGGGCGGGCTGATTACGTCGACCGTTTTGAATCTGCTGGTGCTGCCGATGCTGGCTTTGCGCTTCGGGCGCTTTGAGAAAAAGACGGATGAAATGGAATCGCCCGTTCGTGCCGGCTAAGGTAGACCGGCGTTGTGACGAAGCATTGGGCAATCGCCATTGAATCCGCAGGAATGTTGACAACAACTATCAGGGACTTGTTTTGGAATCGCACCTGCAATCGCTGATCACCTATTTTTCGGCCCATCCATATATTGCGCTGGCCGCGGTTTTTGCGGCGTCGCTGCTCGAATCGCTGGCTGTCATCGGTATCGTTATACCGGGCAGTTCAATCGTCTTCGTCGGCGGCGTACTGATCGGACTCAACGCGCTTGATCCGTGGTGGACGGCCGCCATGGCCGTGAGCGGCGCGATTCTCGGCGATGGCCTCAGTTACTGGCTCGGGCATCACTACCACGAAAAAATCCGTGCCCTGTGGCCGATGAAAAATCACCCCGAAATGTTCGAGAGAGGGCAAGCATATTTCGCCAAGAACGGCGGTAAGAGCGTGTTTCTCGGCCGCTTTTTCGGGCCGGTACGGGCCATCGTTCCAGTGGTTGCCGGCATGTCGAATATGCCGGCGACTCAGTTCTATGCAATGAATATCTTATCGGCATTTGCCTGGGCCGCCGTCCAGATTCTTCCCGGCGTGCTTTTCGGCGCTTCGCTGCAACTCGCAGGCGCGGTAAGTTCACGGCTCGCCATTATGCTGGTCATAATCGCGGTTTTTTTGTGGGCGATCAGCAGGCTTGTGCGATTCGTCTTCACCATCCTCTGGCCGTATATTCAATCGCTGCGGGATCGCGTTGTCGGGCGCGCACGTAGCCAGCCGGGGCCGCTGTCACGTATGCTCCTTTCGCTGTTCGATCCCGCCAGATCGGAATCCAAATCTCTTCTGGCCGCCGCGGTGCTGTTGATTGGCAGCACTTGGTTATTTTTGGGTATTTTGCAGGACATTCTTGCGAACGATCCTCTCGTTCAGTTCGATCAAACGGTTTATACCGTAATCCAGGGACTGCGAACCGAATGGTGGGATAGCGTCATGATCACCGCTACCGGATTGGGTGGAGCGGCCGGTACCATCCCTGTCATTATCGCGGTGTCGGTATTTTTCGCTCTTATGCGCTATTGGCGCACCCTGGGCTATTGGCTGGCGGCGGCAGGTTTTGCTGAAATTCTTGTGTGGGTGCTGAAGTACTCGCTCGGCCGGGCGCGCCCGAACAATATTTATACCGGCATCGAGCAATTTTCATTTCCGAGCGGGCACGCGGCATTGAGCATCGTCGTTTACGGTTTCATGGCTTTTTTGCTGGCGCGCGGCAAGTCTGTCAGAACGAAGACCGGAGTCACGCTGCTGGCCACCGTGGTGATCGTGCTGATTGCATTCTCACGGCTTTATCTGGGGGTTCACTGGTTTTCGGACGTGCTGGCAAGCCTCAGTCTCGGCCTCGCCTGGATTACGCTGCTGGGCATTGCCTATATTTACCACGTGCGCCGCGAGCCGCTGCGCGCATGGCCGCTGTTGCTGGTTGTCTTCACGACGCTCACTCTGGCCGGCGGCGGGTATGTCTGGCCTCATCACGGCGTCGATGTCGCGCGATATGCTTATCGGCCCAAATTGGAAAGCATACCGCTCGCCGACTGGCGGGCCGGTGGTTGGCGCCGCCTGCCGTTCGCGCGTTCCGAACTCGGCGGCGAAATCGAAGAACCTTTTTCGGTTCAATGGATCGGAACAGCCGGACAGATTGCCGATACGCTCGCGGCGGGCGGGTGGCAGGCTCCGCAACCTTGGGCGGCGAAAACAATATTGCTGTGGCTGTTGCCTAATCCTGCGATCGAGCAACTCCCAGTGCTGCCAAAATTCGATCACGGGGAGGCGGAAAAACTGACCTTTATTAAAACGATAAGTTCGCGCGAACGCATCGTGATTCGACTCTGGCCAGTGCGCGATGTAGTCGATACCGTCGCAGGCGGACGGTCGCAGCCACTCTGGAATGGTATGGTGACGACTGAACGGCTACGTCATCCAAGCGGAATGGTGACGCTCGCCGAGACCGGGTCGGATTTCGCCAGGCCGCTGCATATTCTGCAACGGGATCTACGAAATCAGCGGCTGCCGGCGGAGAATCGGGAAGGGCGTGGCATCGTTATGCTGTTGGTTGAGAATCCAATGGTTCCCTAGAAGGGCCCAACGCGGACTAAGCGCCAAACCGATGGGGAAGATTCGCCTCGCCTCGCCATCAGGGGGCACGTTAACGCGCAAGGCCACATAAGGTAGGAGCAATCCGTGAGCAACTCGCTGCAACAACGCCTGTCGATCTGGCTGAGCATCGTCATCGTGGCCACCGGGTTTCTCGCCGCCGCAGTTTCGTTCTGGTTTGCCTACGACGAAGCGCAGGAGTTTCAGGACGACTCCCTGCGCCAGATCGCTACCCTGGCGGATACGGATCGCCTGCCCTCCGACGGGCAACGCTCCGTGGGCGCGATGGATGAGGACCCCGATGCGCGCATTGTGGTTCAGCGGCTTGCACCATCGCGGGCGCTTGATCCGGCGCGGATTGCCCTGCCGGTGGATCTGTCGGCAGGATTCCATACGCTTGATGTCGGGAGAACGCAGTGGCGTGTATATGTCCGCGCCGTAAAATCGGGCGAACGCATCGCGGTGGCCCAGGCTACGCAGATACGCAGCGAAGCCGCCCGTGCCAGCGCCTTGCGTACCCTGCTGCCCTTGCTGGTGCTGATCCCCTTGTTGTCCTTTTTTTCCAGGTACCTGGTCCGCGCCAGCCTGGCGCCGGTTCGTGCCCTCGCCCACGTCGCCGATGCCCAGTCCGAAGATCGTCCGGCGGCGCTGCCTGTCGCCCAGGTGCCGGAAGAGGTTGCCCCGTTCGTGCAATCGATCAACCGGCTGCTTGAACGGATTAATCGCATGCTGGAGCAGCAGCGGCGCTTTATCGCCGACGCGGCGCATGAGCTCAGAAGCCCGCTTACCGCTTTGTCGGTCCAGGCGCAGAATTTGCGGCATGCTGGGTCTCTCGAAGCTTTACGCGAGCGCGTGATTCCGCTGCAAGCGGGTATCGAACGCGCGCGGCACCTGACCGAGCAACTGCTGAACCTTGCCAGAACACAAGCCGGACCTGCCACCGAGGCGGACGTCGATGTATCCGCAATGGCGCGCGAACTGATTGCAGAATACTTGCCGTTGGCCGAGGCCAGGGGCATCGATCTCGGACTCGATGAAGTCGCGCCGCTTTTCCTTAGGGCTTCAGCGGAGGCGCTTCGGCTGATTCTCGGGAATGGACTGGGGAATGCGCTGAAATACGCGCCGCAAGGCGGCGAAGTGACGCTTCGTCTGCTGTCTGACCACGACAATGCCGTCATCGAAGTCGTCGATAACGGCCCAGGGATTCCGGTCTCGGAACGCGAGCGGGTACTCGAGGCGTTCTACCGGATACCGGGCACGGCCGGCGAAGGCAGCGGCCTCGGGCTCGCGATCGCCCGGGAAGCCGCGATTCGCTTGGGCGGCGCCGTGAGCTTGCATGAGCGTCCGGACGGAACCGGCCTCATCTTCCGTTATCGGCAACGGCTCGAACGATGATCAGCGCCTTCGTCGCATCGTGGGGCTATTTCGCCGTTTTCTTCGGCACGCTGCTCGAAGGGGAAACTATTTTGATCGCCGCCGGGTTTGCCGCCCATCGCGGCCTGCTCGACTGGCGCGTCGTAGTCCTGGTCGCCATCGCTGGCGGCACACTGGGTGACCAGCTGGCATTTCTGCTCGGGCGCTGGAAAGGTGCGGCCCTGATCGAGCGCTTCCCCGCTCTGGCACAGCGCAAACCGCGTGTCGACGCGATCCTCGCGCGCTACGACGCTTTGTCGATTATCTCGGTCAGGTTCCTTTACGGCCTGCGCATCGCCGGGCCGGTGATCCTGGGAGCGGGCCGGGTCCCACTGCTTCGCTTTGCGCTCCTCAACCTGATCGGCGCTGCTTTGTGGGCAGTGCTCGTCTCCGCTGCCGGCTATGCCTTCGGTTTCGCCATCCAAGCCCTGATTGCCGACTTGAAGAGAATCGAGGAGCTCGTGTTGGTCGGCGTACTGGCGCTCGGCGTCGCATTGTGGCTGTGGCGCGCATTTCGCGGACACACGCCGAGAAGTGCGGATATGAAGAGTCGGACGCCGTAAAGTCCCCGTAATCGATTTCGCCGGGGTATTTCCGGTCGACAAGACTCAATTCGGCGCAGGCTCGCTCGACATCTCCCCCGTAGCATCGACCGGGACACCGCAACGCTGATTCCACACGCCGCTCGAAGCTCAAGCGTGGGGCGTGGACAATTATATCCTGGTCGCTAACGGTGCCCTAATTCTTGCCGCGTACGATATTAATCAAGGCGAGGCAATCAAGCCCGTCCCCAATTCATAACTTTGAAGGAGCAAGGACCATGGGCAGCAAGAAGACGCTTTTTTTTGGAACGTTGGCCGCCAGCACCATCGTCGCCAGTTCGCTGGTTTATGCCAGTCGCGATGTCAATGAGGAGCACAACGACGCAGCCGCCCTGGCGCAGGCCAAGATCAGCCTGACCCAGGCAATCGCCGCGGCGGAACAGAAAGTCAGCGGCAAGGCGGTGCGCGCCGAACTGGAAGACGAAAACGGAACGCTAGTCTATGGCGTGGAAGTCGTGAACGGCGCCAAATCGACCGACGTGAAAGTGGACATCGCCACGGGCGGGATTCTGAGCGCCCAGGCGGATCAGGCCGATCACGAAGGTGATGAGAATGGAAATGAAGGCGACGAAAACGGTCACGAAAGCGGACACGACAGCTAAGCACGCGCGGCGCCGCCCCGCCCTGCGTGGCGGTTTCGCGCAAGCTCACACCCGATCAGGAGACATCAAATGAAACGCAGGCATTCGACTGCGGTCAGTGCAAAACACGCTGTATTCGCAGCGGCCATCGTGCTCTCCGGCAGCGCTTTGGGAGCGCAGGCATTCACCGGCAAGCAGTTCATCAAGGACGCGGCCGTGAGTCTACAGCACGCGCGCGAAATCGCGCTCAAGGTTGTGCCTGGCAAGATCGTCGACGAGGAACTCGAACGCGGTAAGGGCGGCAGCGGTCTGCGCTACTCATTCGATATTCTCACCGCGCACGCGAGGCGGGAGGTTTGGGTCGATGCGAAGACGGGACAAGTGTTGCGGCAAG
Source organism: Pseudomonadota bacterium (assembly GCA_021848555.1). The sequence goes on from JAJZUN010000027.1 coordinate 10,986, forward strand.
GGAAATAGGCCCGCGCCGCACGTTGATTGTTCCGCAACCATTGCGCCCTGCGGCGCCCGGTACGGCGATCGCTTCAATCTTGACGAAGGAAACATGAAATGACGAGCACATCAGGCAAGTATGCGCGGACGGCGGTGGCGGCAGGGCTGGCGGTATTGGCATTGCTCGGCGCCATGGCGCTCGGCGGTGCGAGCGCGATGGCGGCGGAGAATCCTGTTGCGCGGGAAAAGAACCCGCCGGGCGACATTCCGGATTCGCAGGTGTTCGTCGCGTATCACTCCGCGCTCGGATTCTCGCTCAAAGTGCCCGAAGGCTGGGCGCGCACTGATCGCGGCGACGGCGCGCGCTTTGTGGACAAGTACAACGCGATCGATGTATCGGTAAGCGCCGCCTCCGCGGCGCCCACGGTTGCCGCGGTAACCGGCCGCGAGGCCGCGGCTCTCGCCAACGCCGGCCGCGCGGTCAAGATCGGGGCGGTGAAGAGCGTGAAGCTGCGCTCGGGCCCGGCAATTTTGATCGTCTATTCGTCCAATTCGGAACCCAACCCGGTGACGAACAAGCAGTTGCGCCTGGAAAACAATCGCTACCTGATCTATCGCGGTGGCAAGCTCGCAACCATCAACCTCTCCGCGCCGCTCGGGGCCGACAATGTCGATCAGTGGAAGCTCATCTCCGATTCCTTTCAGTGGCGCTGACATGCACCCGCTCAAAGCGTTCGAACTCTACCGCTTCTACCACAGCGGCGATGACGAGACCGCCGCGTTGCGCGGCGTATCGCTGCAGCTCGAGGCTGGCAAGTTTTTCGCGCTGATGGGGCCTTCCGGCAGCGGCAAATCCACGCTGCTCGCGTGCCTCGCCGGACTGGATGAACCCGACGGCGGTCACGTCGAGGTGATGGGCTCGCGCCTGTCGCGGCGGCCGGAAGCCGCACGTGCCGCCATGCGCGCGCGGCACATCGGCATCATGCTGCAGTCCGGCAATTTGTTCGAACACCTCACAGTCGAGGACAACATGCGGCTGCAGATGTCGCTTGCGGCAAAAGCGGGCGCGGGCGGGATCGATCGCCTGTTGCAGGCGATGGGTCTCGCGCAACGGCGCCTGGCGCGGCCTTCGCAGCTATCGGGTGGCGAGGCCGCGCGCGCCGGCCTTGCGGTCGCCCTGTCGGCCGACCCGCAGGTTCTGCTCGCGGACGAGCCGACGGCGGAAGTGGATGCGGCGACTGAGGCACATATTCTGCGGCTGTTGCGGGAGCGATGCCAGGCCGGTGGCACGATACTGGTCGCAACCCACAGCCCGGCACTGGCGGCCAACGCCGACAGTGTTTTGCAAATCCGGGACGGACGGCTGCAAAATGTCTGAGGTTCTCATCGACGCGCGCTCGATCAGCCGCAGCTATCGGCTGGGGGGGGCGCCCATCGCCGCGGTCGTATCGGCGACATTGCGCCTGCACGCGGGGGACCGCGTGGCGCTCGTGGGCCGATCCGGCAGCGGCAAATCGACCTTGCTGCACCTGATGGCGGGGCTCGATGCACCGAGCGAAGGCACCATCGCCTGGCCTGCGCTGGGCCCGCGCGAGACACTGCTGCCGGAAAAGATTTCGCTCGCGTTCCAGGCGCCAAGCCTGCTGGAACCGATGAGCGTGAGCGAGAACGTCGCATTGCCGCTGCTGCTTGCCAAATCGGCAGGCGACATCGACGCGGCCGTCACAGCCGCGCTGGCGACTTTCGGTCTTGAGGCGCTCGCGCGCAAGCTGCCCGAGGAGCTGTCCGGCGGCCAGATGCAGCGGGTGGCGATGGCGCGCGCGATCGTCGGCAGCCCAAGCGTGATTCTGGCCGACGAACCGACCGGCCAGCTCGACCAGCCCACCGGCCATGCACTGCTCGATGCGCTGATCGCCCACTTGGCCGGCTCTAGCGCCGCGCTGGTCATTGCCACGCATGACCCGTCGATTGCGGCCCGCATGGACAAGGTGTGGCGTATCGAGCACGGCGTTCTCGCCGAATCGGCCCGGACTACGGAGCTGGCATGATCGCGTCCTGGTTCCTCGGCCTCGTAAAAGAGCGCAACGGCCGGCTGCTGGGTTGCGCGGCGGGCATCGCGGTCACCGTGGCAATGCTTGCGGCGCTCGGCGCATTTCTTGCCCAAAGCACCGCCTCCATGACACGGCGCGCGGTCGCGAGCGTACCCGTGGATTGGCAGGTGCAGCTCGTTCCCGGAACATCCGTCCCGTCGGTCGTCGCGGCGATCGGGCAGTCTGCTGCGGTCGCCACTCTGCATGAAGCCGGCTATGCGCAAGTG
>JAJZUN010000028.1 GCA_021848555.1 Pseudomonadota bacterium
GGTGTTGAGGCCGGCGGCGAGGTCGCGCTCGCGCTGCATCATCGGCAGTCGCACCAGCGCCTGGGTGCCGGTGAGGAAGACGCGGCCCGAAGCCAGCGTGTACTTGTCGTCCAGCGTGACTTCGTGAAGTTTGGCTGGGGCGTTCATGGGGATCTCCTTGCCTATGAACCGATCGCCGCAGGATGCGCACGACCTATTTTTTGACGGATAGTATATTCCGCGGGTTCGGAAATATCTTGCTTTTTTGTGCCTCGATATAGGACGATTGGGGGAGCGCGAACGGCGTCAATGAATTCTTCCAGCCAGTCCCAAAAAAGACCAAAATGAACACCTCCCAAGTCATCATCCAGTACCTGGCGGCAGCCGGCATCCGCCACATCTTCGGCTATCCCGGGGACCCGTCGGTGGAGTTCCTCGAGGCGGCGCGCCGCGAAGGCCTGCGCTTCGTGCTCGGCTCGCGCGAGGGCACCGCAGGTCTGATGGCCGAAGCCTATGGCCAGCTGACCGGGCGTCCCGGCGTGTGCCTGTCGACGCTGGGCCCGGGCTCGACCAATCTCGTCAACGCCGTCGCCAACGCGTATCTCGACCGCGTGCCCATGCTGGCGATTTCGGGCCAGATCGAGCGCAAACGCGAACCTTATTTCACGCATCAGGTGGTCGATCACAATCGCCTGTTTTCGCCGATCAGCAAATGGACCGTGGCGGTGCAGCCCGACACGGTCGGCACCATCATGCGCAAGGCGCTGCGCATCGCGGTCGCCGAGCGCCCCGGGCCGGTGCATCTCACCACCGCGGGCGACGTGGTCGGGGCGCAGGCGAGCGACCACGAGATCAAACTGCCGCCGATGCGCGCGTCGCGCACAGCGCAGATCTTTGCCACAGGTGGCGCGGAAGTCGACCCCGTGAAGCGGCTCAAGTCCGCGCGCCGGCCGGTGATCCTCGCGGGCGTCTCGGCGGTATGGAGCGGTGCGAGCGCGGCGCTGGTGCGTCTGGCCGAGACCCTGGGCGCGCCGGTGGTCGTGGCGCCCATGGCCAAGGGCGTAATGCCCGAGGACCATGCCTGTTACGCCGGCACGCTCGACATGGCGTGCAACAAGTTCGTTTGGGATTTCCTCAAAGGGGCCGATCTGCTGCTCGCGGTCGGCTTCGATGCGGTCGAGCTGATCAAGCCCTGGCCGCTTAGCGCGCCCATGATCCATATCGACACCGTTCCCAACACCGACCAGATTTACCAGGCCGAGTTGGAAATTGTCGGCGACATTTCGCACACACTGGAGGCGCTCGCCGCAGCAAGCGGCAGCCTCGAACGCTGGAGCGCAAGCGAAATCGCCGCGCACCGCGGCAAGTTGCGCGAGCTGTATTACGCGGGACGGGCAAATGAACGCATGAACCCGACCGACGTGGTCGATGTGGTGCGGGCGCAGATGCCGCGCGACACCGTGGTATCCACCGACGTCGGCTCGCACAAGCTGCTGGTCGGGCAGGGCTGGACCACCTATATCCCGCGCTCGCTATTGATGACCAATGGGCTTTCCTCCATGGGCTATTCGCTGCCCGCCGCCATGGCGGCCAAGCTGGTGCATCCGGACAAGCCGGTGGTGAGCTTTATCGGCGACGGCGGCCTCGCCATGGTGCAGGGCGAACTGCGTGTCGCCGCCAGCCTCAAGATCGATCCGATCGTGGTCGTGTTCTGCGACAACAGCCTGAACCGGATCGAGCTGAAGCAGATGGCGCGTCAGTATCCGAGCTGGGGTACGGTGATCGAGGCGACCGATATGAGCCTACTCGCGCGCGCCATGGGTTGTGACGGGGTCGACGTCGACAGCGTCAAAGCGCTGCAAGCCGCGCTCGCCGCGCCGCGCGCCAAGGACAGGCCGCTGGTCATAGGCGCGAGAATCGATCCGGCGCAGTATGCGGCCCAGTTTTAGCCGGTTTTCGATCCATCAATCTTTGCGACCTCAAATGACCCACAACGACAACACTGCACTTCAGCTTCACATTGCGCTCGTAGGCTACGGCGAAGTCGGCAAGATTTTTGCCGCGGAATTAGTTGCGCGTGGCGCGACGATTTCCTTTTTCGACATCCTGCTTGCCGATGCTAATGCCGGCGCCGCGATGCGTGCGCATGCGGCGTCGCTGGGTGCGACGCCCTGTGCCAGCCTGGCTGCGGCGCTGGCCGAAGCGCAGGTCGCAATTTCCGCGGTCACTGCCTCGTCCACGCTTGCGGTGGCCGAAGAGGCTGCGCGGCATATCCGGCCGGGGCAATTTTTCGTCGATCTCAATTCGGCGTCGCCCACCACCAAGCAGACCAGTGCGCGCATGATCGATGCCGCGGGCGGCCATTACGTGGAGGCGGCGGTGATGGGATCGGTGCCGCCCTACGGCATCAAGGTGCCCATGATCCTCGGCGGGGGCAAACGCGAAGAACTCGCGCGCCTGCTCGCGCCGGCCGACATGCGCATGGAACTCGGCGTCGCCGAAATCGGCGTCGCCTCCGCGGTCAAAATGTGCCGCAGCATCATGATCAAGGGCCTGGAGGCGCTGACGGTCGAATGCCTGTTTACCGCGCGCCGCTATGGCGTCGAGGAGCAGGTGCTGGCTTCGCTGGTCGAAACCTATCCCGGCCTCGACTGGCAGAAGGAGGCGGACTATCTGGTTTCGCGCGTGGTGCAGCACGGCCGCCGCCGTGCCGCCGAAATGCGCGAGGTTGCGCGCACGGTGGAAGAGGCTGGCATGCAAGCGCTCCTCGCCGCGCCGACGGCGCAGCGCCAGGACTGGATGGCCGATCTGGTTGCCGCCGGCACGGTGGCCAAGTCGGAAAAAAGCTGGCGCAAAGTTGCCGACGCGATCAAGGCGAAGGCTTAGGTACAGAGTTCCGGCAGTCTAGTCCAGAGGCCGGAAGGCGAAGGGGCGCAGATTCGGGCGGCTCTTGCCGGCGTCCCGCTTGACCGGAGTCGAATTCAGTCCGCTGCCGCGCCTCTCGGCGGGGCGAACGCCGGTTTTCTTGTCGTAGCGCGCGCGCAGCAGCGGATCGGCGAGCACCGTGTAGGCATGGTTGATCAGGGACATGTGCGCGGTGGCCGCGGCATTGCCGGGATTTTTGTCCGGGTGATATTCCTGCACCAGGCAGCGATACGCCGCTCGGATTACCGCGGGGCGCGCCCTGGGGCTGACTTCCAGAATTTCATAAAGACAGGAGTCCGCCTTGGAGCCCGTTTGCGCCTCGTTGTTCTTGCGCATGGATAATCGCCGTTCGGCCTGGAAACGAGTTTATCGGCACAAATTCGGCTGAGCTTTAGCGAAAAACGCCGGAGACCTTGCGGTCAAAGCTTGGTAGCGGCGCGGTCACGCTAGGCGCCGAGCCAGCGGCGCAAGGCCGCATTGACTTGGGCCGGCCGTTCCAGGGTGGAGAGGTGGCCGCAGTCTTCGATTATTTCCAGTCTCGCGCCCTTGATCGCGGCGGCCATTTCCTCGTGCCGCGCCGGCGGTGTGCGCTCGTCCTGGCGGCCGCAGAGTACCAGCGTCGGGCAATCGATCGTCGGGAGCAGGTTCAGGCTTTCGGCGCGGCTCATGATGGCCTTTTGCTGACGCGCAAACGCATCCCTGCCGGTGTTGCTTGCCATCGATCGGACGACGTCGGTGAGCGCTCGCTCAGCAAGACGTGAAGGGTGGATCAGCAGCGGCAGCAGAATCTCGGAGACGCGTGAAAATTCGCCGCGCTCGGCGAGCGCGATCAGTTCCCTGCGCATCTGCGTTTGCTGCGGCAGCTCGGCCGTGGCTGCGGTGTCGAGCAGCGCAAGCCGGGTAACGCGGCGCGGCGCCTGGCGCATGATTTCCAGTGCGATATAGCCGCCCATCGACAGACCGGCGACGGCGAAGCTTGGGAACGGCGCATCGGCGAGCACATCACGCGCGACACCGGCCATGGTGTCCGCGCGCGTATGGTCGGCAATCCAAACGTCTGCGATATCGCTTAGATTTTCGACTTGCGGTTGCCACAATTGTGCATCGCACAACAGACCGGGGATCAGTACCAGTGCGGCTTTTTGCATCGGCTTCACCTTAAAATCATATTTTGGAATAAAGACTTGCGCTCAGCGATTGCAGTGCGGTCGGTCCGCGCCGGCCATGCTGGGGCCGGCCGGGCTACCGCCAAAACGGCACGGAGCGTACGCAAACCGCGCGGTGAACCGAATGCTACATCAAGCGGGCGCGCGCGCAGTAGCGCGAGTTGCTGCGCGCCGGCATCCTAGACTTGTTTGACTGCCGCTGCGAAAACGAGCATAATCGCCCGTTTCGTTTGGAGGGGTGCCCGAGTGGTTAAAGGGGGCAGACTGTAAATCTGTTGGCCTTGCGCCTACGTTGGTTCGAATCCAACCTCCTCCACCAAGTTTTTTGCGGCGCGGGTCGGCAGTATGCACTGGGTGGCAAAAAGGGTTCGGTCGTGAAACGCGGGTGTAGCTCAATGGTAGAGCAGAAGCCTTCCAAGCTTACGACGAGGGTTCGATTCCCTTCACCCGCTCCAGCATGCTGGTCCCGGGAAAATCGACGCCGAAGCGGTTTACGCCGTTGTAGCTCAGTGGTAGAGCACTCCCTTGGTAAGGGAGAGGTCGCGCGTTCAATCCGCGCCAACGGCACCATAAGTATTGTGCAGTTTGATTATCGATAAAGAAGGACTTCATCATGTCAAAAGCTAAATTTGAGCGCACGAAGCCGCACGTGAACGTAGGGACGATAGGACACGTGGACCATGGGAAGACGACGCTGACGGCGGCGATCACCTCGGTGTTGAGCAAGAAGTTTGGTGGGGAGGCGAAGGCCTACGACCAGATTGACTCGGCGCCGGAGGAGAAGGCGCGGGGGATCACGATCAACACGGCGCACGTGGAGTACGAGACGGCCAAGCGGCACTATGCGCACGTGGACTGCCCGGGGCATGCGGACTACATCAAGAACATGATTACGGGTGCGGCGCAGATGGACGGGGCGATTCTGGTGGTGTCGGCCGCGGACGGTCCGATGCCGCAGACGCGGGAACATATTCTGCTGGCGCGGCAGGTGGGTGTGCCCTACATCATTGTTTACATGAACAAAGCGGACCTGGTGGACGACAAGGAGCTGCTCGAGCTGGTGGAGATGGAAGTGCGCGAGCTGCTGTCGAAGTACGAGTTCCCCGGGGACACGACGCCGATCGTGATCGGCTCGGCGCTGAAAGCGCTCGAAGGCGACAAGGGCGACATGGGCGAGGGCTCGATCTTCAAGCTGGCCGATGCGCTGGATTCGTACATTCCTGAGCCCAAGCGGGCGATCGACGGTCCGTTCCTGATGCCGGTGGAGGACGTGTTCTCGATCTCCGGGCGCGGCACGGTGGTGACCGGGCGGGTGGAGCGCGGGATCGTGAAGGTGGGCGAAGAAATCGAGATCGTGGGTCTGAAGCCGACGCTGAAGACGGTGTGCACGGGCGTGGAGATGTTCAGGAAGCTCTTGGACCAGGGTCAGGCGGGGGACAACATCGGGGTGCTGCTGCGCGGTACCAAGCGCGAGGAAGTCGAGCGCGGGCAGGTGCTGGCCAAGCCGGCGAGCATCACGCCGCACACGAAGTTCGAATGCGAGGTGTACGTCCTGAGTAAGGACGAGGGCGGGCGGCACACGCCGTTCTTCCCGGGGTACCGGCCGCAGTTTTACTTCCGCACGACGGACGTGACCGGGAGCTGCGAGCTGCCGGCGGGGGTGGAGATGGTGATGCCGGGTGACAACGTGAAGATGGTGGTGACGCTGATTGCGCCGATCGCGATGGAGCAGGGCTTGCGCTTTGCGATCCGCGAGGGCGGGCGCACGGTGGGTGCCGGTGTGGTCGCCAAGGTGATCGAATAAGGATTAGAGACTGGAGGTCAGAGGTCGGCGCAATCCACGAACCCGGCAGTGCCGGGTTCCGAAAGCTCCAGCCTCTGCCGGATTTACAGGCCAATAGCTCAATTGGCAGAGCGTCGGTCTCCAAAACCGAAGGTTGGGGGTTCGAGGCCCTCTTGGCCTGCCACTTTTAACAGTACTCCGTATATGCCTCGCACGGAGCCGAGACGGATCAATGGCTGACAAAATCAAGCTGGTACTGGCTGCGCTGCTGTTAGCTGCGGGCGTCGCCGGGTTTTACTACCTCGGCGACAGCGCGGCCATAGTGCGTCTGGCTGCGATCGTGGCAGGTGCCGCAGCCGGCATCGCGGTCGCATGGTTTACCGCGCCCGGTCAGCAGTTCCTCGCGTTCGTGCGCGACGCGATCACCGAAGTGAAAAAGGTCGTGTGGCCTACGCGCAAGGAATCGCTGCAGACGGCCGGGATCGTGTTTGCTTTCGTTCTGGTCATGGCCGTGTTCCTGTGGGTGAGCGACAAGACGCTGGAATACCTGTTGTACGACTTGATACTGGGCTGGAAGAAACTATGAGCAAGCGCTGGTACGTGGTTCACGCCTATTCCGGCTTCGAGAAGTCGGTGCAGCGCGCGCTCGAGGACCGCATCCGGCGCGCCGGCATGCAGGACAAATTTGGCAAGATCCTCGTTCCCACGGAAGAGGTGGTCGAGATGAAGGCCGGCCAGAAGAACATTTCCGAGCGCAAGTTCTTCCCCGGCTATGTGCTGGTCGAAATGGAAATGGACGACGAGACCTGGCACTTGGTGAAAAGCACCAACAAGGTCACCGGCTTCGTCGGCGGCACGGCGAGCAAGCCGACGCCGATCTCGGTCAAGGAAGTCGACAACATCATGCACCAGATGCAGGAGGGCGTGGAGAAACCCAAGCCCAAGGTGCTGTTCGAGGTGGGCGAAGGCGTGCGCGTGAAGGAAGGCCCATTCACCGATTTCCACGGCTTGGTGGAGGACGTCAACTACGACAAGTCGAAGCTGCGCGTGTCGGTCACGATCTTTGGTCGGGCGACGCCGGTGGAACTGGAGTTCGGACAGGTCGAGAAGGCTTAAGCCGGTTCCGCCGTGTAGGCGCGGACCGCGAAAAATGTGGTTGCGGCGGCAGTTGTGTCGTTGCGGTGAGCGGCAGTTGAAGTGGTAGCGATGTTTAACCGGGGAGGGCTTTAGGCCCGTTTGAACCCACGAGGAGTGATATATGGCAAAGAAGATAGTCGGCTTTATCAAGCTGCAGGTTCCTGCAGGCAAAGCCAACCCCAGCCCCCCGATCGGGCCGGCGCTGGGCCAGCGCGGTCTCAACATCATGGAGTTCTGCAAGGCGTTCAACGCGCAGACGCAAAAGGTGGAGCCCGGCCTCGCGCTGCCGGTGGTGATCACCGCATTTGCGGACAAGAGCTTCACGTTCATCATCAAGACGCCTCCGGCTACGGTGCTGATCAAGAAGGCGGCCGGCATCGACAAGGGCAGCAAGGTTCCGCACACCGACAAGGTGGGCAAGCTCACGCGTGCCCAGGCTGAGGAAATCGCCAAGACCAAGATGCCCGATCTGACCGCGGCCGATATGGACGCCGCCGTGCGCACCATCGCCGGCAGCGCGCGTTCCATGGGCGTGGTCGTGGAGGGGGTGAAATGAACCAGCCAGTCGTAAAGCTTTCCAAGCGCCAGAAGGCCACTGCCACTCTGGTCGAGCGCAACAAGGCCTACCCGGCCCTGGATGCGATGAAACTGATCAAGCAGACGGCCACCGCCAAGTTCGACGAATCGGTGGACGTCGCGGTCAACCTCGGCATCGATGCGAAGAAATCGGACCAGACCGTGCGCGGTTCGGTGGTCCTGCCTGCAGGCACCGGCAAGAAGGTGCGTGTCGCCGTGTTCGCCCAGGGCGATAAGGCTGCCGCCGCCAAGACCGCCGGTGCCGATATCGTCGGCATGGAGGATCTGGCCGAGCAGATCAAGGCGGGCAAGATGGATTTCGACGTGCTGGTCGCCAGTCCGGACACCATGCGCATCGTCGGTCAGCTGGGCCAGATATTGGGTCCGCGCGGCCTGATGCCGAATCCGAAGGTGGGCACGGTAACGCCCGATGTGGCGACCGCGGTGAAAAATGCCAAGGCAGGCCAGGTGCAATACCGTGCCGACAAGGCGGGCATCGTGCAATGCACGATCGGCCGCGCTTCGTTCGCGCCGGAGGCATTGTTTGAGAACCTGAAAGCCCTGGTGGACGCACTGAACAAGGCCAAACCGGCTGCGAGCAAGGGCGTTTACCTGCAGAAGCTGTCGGTGTCGAGCACCATGGGCCCGGGCGTCCGCGTGGATGTCGCGAGCGTAAGCAGCTAGAGGAATTTGGATCCCCGCGGGCGCGGGGGCAGAACTTTGGGCCGCTGCGGCAGGTCATCGCTGCGGCGGGTTATCAAAGACCGTTGGGGTTCGAGGGAAATCGCTGTCGGCTAAGGGGCAACCTGAAACCAACGGCGCGAGTCGCCCGAGAACTTAATCGGTAGCAGCCGGTGGAAGCAAGCGCGATGGGTTTACCCCGCGTCGCGCTTGGCCCGTCAGCCGCAATGCCCAACGCAGATGGCGCACCCCAATGCAGGATTTTTCCTGAATGTAAGGTCGCCGCAATGTAACGCAGAACGAGGAATGCGCGAGCGCAAGGAGGGAAAGCACTTAGGTGCCCACCCGAACGGTGTTCCGCAAACCGAGTTCTGATTTAACAGGAGTTAGACCTTGGGTCTCAATCTCGAGCAGAAGAAGGCGGTGGTTGCCGAAGTGTCCACGCAAGTGGGCAAGGCGCAGGCGATCATTGTCGCTGAGTACCGTGGTCTGGAAGTGGGTGTCATGACCGAATTGCGCGCGAAGGCGCGCAAAGCGGGCGTGTACCTGCGCGTGCTGAAGAACACCCTGGTGCGCCGTGCCGTCAAGGATACGCCGTTCGACAAGTTGTCCGAGAAGATGGTCGGGCCGCTGGTCTACGGCATTTCGTCCGATCCGGTCGCGAGCGCCAAGGTGCTGAACGAATTCGCCAAGGCGAACGAGAAATTCGTGATCAAGGCAGGCGGTCTGCCGAACGCCGTGATTTCCGCGAAGGAAGTCACCGCGCTCGCCAACATGCCCAGCCGCGAACAGTTGCTCTCCACCTTGCTCGGCACGATGCAGGCGCCGACGGTGAAATTCGTGCAGACGCTGAACGAAGTGCCGTCGAAGTTCGTGCGCGCGCTCGCAGCGGTCCGCGATCAGAAAGAAAAAGCGGCCGCATAGCTTTCCCAACTTCCGTACCCGTTATCAACGATTTAAACGACTTAACACATTCAGGAGTCAACAAATGGCAATCGCAAGAGCAGAACTACTCGACGCAATTTCGAACATGACCGTGCTGGAACTCTCCACCCTGATCAAGGAAATGGAAGAGAAGTTCGGCGTATCGGCCGCCGCAGCCGTCGCCGTGGCCGCTCCGGCTGCTGCGGGCGCTGCCGCCCCGGCCGCCGAAGAGCAGACTGAATTCAAGGTCATGCTCACCGCCGCCGGCGAGAGCAAGGTCAACGTCATCAAGGTGGTCCGCGCGATCACCGGTCTGGGCCTGAAAGAAGCCAAGGACCTGGTCGACGGCGCACCGAAGGCGGTGAAAGAAGGCATTGCGAAGAAAGATGCGGAAGACATCGTCAAGCAGCTGATCGAAGCCGGCGCCAAAGCCGAGATGAAGTAAGCCAAACGGCAATCGGGCTGGCAGCCGCGGTTTCGGGCTGCCGGCCCTTGCCATTTTTGAGAATTGCCGATTTTTGCGCAGTGGCTTGAAGAGAGCGATCAGACCGATGGCATGTTGCATCGCTGATTTCTGTCTTGTGACCCCTGACTTTCGAATTCTGACTCCTGCATCCTGAACTGGAGCTGTTATGACCGCCGCCGCCATCACTTATACTTCGACTGAGAAAAAGCGTATCCGCAAGAGCTTCGCCAAGCGCGCTGCCGTGCTGAACGTGCCCTTCCTGCTGGCTACGCAGCTCGACTCCTTCACCGCCTTCCTCCAGGCGGCCGTGCCGCCGGAGAAGCGCAAGAACGAAGGGCTGCAGGCCGCCTTCACCTCGATCTTCCCGATCGAAAGCCATTCGAAGAACGCGCGCCTGGAGTTCGTCAGCTATGCGCTGGGCGAGCCGCCGTTCGACGTCAAGGAGTGCCAGCAGCGCGGACTCACGTTCGCCAGCCCGTTGCGCGCCAAGGTGCGCCTGACCATCATGGACAAGGAAGCGAGCAAGCCGACGATCAAGGAAGTGAAGGAGCAGGAGGTCTACATGGGCGAGATTCCGCTCATGACCACCACCGGCTCGTTCGTGATCAACGGCACCGAACGCGTCATCGTGAGCCAGCTGCACCGCTCGCCGGGCGTGTTCTTCGAGCACGACCGCGGCAAGACGCACAGCTCGGGCAAGCTGCTGTTCTCGGCGCGCATCATTCCCTATCGCGGCTCCTGGCTCGATTTCGAATTCGACCCCAAGGACTATCTGTATTTCCGCGTCGACCGCCGGCGCAAAATGCCGGTGACGATCCTGCTCAAGGCGATCGGCCTTACGCCGGAGCAGGTGCTGAAGGAATTCTTCGCGTTCGACACCTTCCATTTCAGCAAGAAGGGCATCCAGTTCGAACTCGTGCCCGATCGCCTGCGCGGCGAGACCACCAAGTTCGACATCCTGGACAAGCACGACAAGGTGATCGTGCCCAAGGACAAGCGCATCACGGTGAAATACATCCGCGACATGGAAGCGGCGGGGATCAAGAAAATTGCCGTTCCCGACGATTACCTGCTCGGGCGCGTGCTCGCGCACAACGTCGTCGACACCGAAACCGGCGAGATCCTCGGCAGCGCCAACGACGAGATCACCGAGACCACGCTGGCCAAGCTGAAGGAAGCCGAGGCTTCGAGCATCCAGACCATCTACACCAACGATCTGGACCAGGGCCCGTACATTTCGCAGACCCTGCGCATGGACGAGACCGCCGACCAGTTCGCGGCGCGCGTCGCCATCTACCGCATGATGCGCCCGGGCGAGCCGCCCACGGAAGAAGCGGTGGAATCGCTGTTCAACGGCCTGTTCTACGCGGAAGAGCGCTACGACCTGTCGGCCGTGGGGCGCATGAAATTCAACCGCCGCGTCGGCCGCAATGAACTCACCGGGCCGGTGACGCTGTCGAACGAGGACATACTTGCGGTCATCCGCATTCTGGTCGAGCTCAGGAACGGCCGCGGCGAGATCGACGACATCGACCACCTCGGCAACCGCCGCGTGCGCTCGGTGGGCGAACTCGCGGAGAACCAGTTCAGGGCGGGCCTGGTGCGCGTCGAGCGCGCGGTGAAGGAGCGCCTGTCGCAGGCCGAATCCGACAACCTGATGCCGCACGACCTGATCAACGCCAAGCCGATTTCGGCCGCGATCAAGGAATTCTTCGGCTCGAGCCAGCTGTCGCAGTTCATGGACCAGACCAACCCGCTGTCGGAGATCACGCACAAGCGCCGCGTCTCCGCCCTCGGACCCGGTGGCCTGACGCGCGAGCGCGCCGGCTTCGAGGTGCGCGACGTGCACCCGACGCACTACGGCCGCGTGTGCCCGATCGAGACGCCGGAAGGCCCGAACATCGGCCTGATCAATTCGCTCGCCCTGTTTGCGCGCACCAACCAGTACGGCTTCATGGAGACGCCGTACCGCAAGGTCGAGCACGGCAAGGTCACCGATCAGATCGATTTCCTGTCGGCGATCGAGGAGGGCAACTTCGTCATCGCCCAGGCCAACGCCGATCTGGACAAGGGCAAGCTGAAAGAAGGTCTGGTTTCCTGCCGCAACAAAAACGAATTCATGCTCGCCACGCCGGACCGCGTCGAGTACATGGACGTGGCACCGTCGCAGATCGTATCGGTCGCGGCTTCGCTGATTCCGTTCCTCGAGCACGATGACGCCAACCGCGCCTTGATGGGCTCCAACATGCAGCGCCAGGCAGTGCCTTGCCTGCGCCCGGAGAAAGCGCTGGTCGGCACCGGCATCGAGCGCACGGTCGCAGTCGACTCCGGCACCGCGGTGCAAGCGCTGCGCGGCGGCGTGGTCGATTACGTCGATGCGAGCCGCATCGTCGTGCGCGTCAACGACGACGAGACCGTCGCCGGCGACGTCGGCGTGGACATCTACAACCTGGTGAAATACACGCGCTCCAACCAGAACACCAACATCAACCAGCGTCCGCTGGTGAACGTGGGCGAGAAAATCGCCAAGGGCGACGTGGTCGCCGATGGCGCTTCGACCGATATGGGCGAACTCGCGCTGGGACAGAACATGCTGGTCGCGTTCATGCCCTGGAACGGCTACAACTTCGAAGACTCGATCCTGATTTCCGAGCGCGTGGTCGCCGACGACCGTTATACCTCGATTCACATCGAGGAGCTGACGGTAGTAGCGCGCGACACCAAGCTCGGACCCGAGGAAATCAGCCGCGACATTTCCAACCTGTCCGAGGCGCAGCTGTCGCGCCTGGACGAGTCCGGCATCGTCTATATCGGCGCCGAAGTCGAGGCCGGCGACGTGCTCGTGGGCAAGGTCACGCCGAAGGGCGAAACCCAGCTGACGCCGGAAGAAAAACTGCTGCGTGCGATTTTCGGCGAGAAGGCGTCCGACGTGAAGGACACCAGCCTGCGCGTCCCGTCGGGGATCTCCGGCACCGTCATCGACGTGCAGGTGTTCACGCGCGAGGGCATAGAGCGCGACAAGCGCGCGCAGCAGATCATCGACGAGGAACTCAAGCGCTACAAGCTCGACCTGGTCGACCAGATGCGCATCGTCGAGGCCGACACGTTCGAGCGCATCGAGCGCCTGCTCGTGGGCAAGACCGCCAACGGCGGGCCGAAGAAGCTGCCCAAGGGCACCAAGCTCACCAAGAGCTACCTGCAGGAACTGGAGCACTATCACTGGTTCGACATCCGCCTGGCCAACGAAGAGTCGGCGGCGCAGCTCGAGAGCCTCAAGGACAGCCTGGCGCAGAAGCGCGTCGATTTCGACGTCGCGTTCGAGGCGAAAAAGAAGAAGCTCACCCAGGGCGACGAATTGCCCCCGGGCGTGCAGAAAATGGTCAAGGTGTACGTCGCGGTGAAGCGCCGCCTGCAGCCCGGCGACAAGATGGCCGGCCGCCACGGCAACAAGGGCGTCATCTCCAAGATCGTGCCGGTCGAGGACATGCCCTACATGGAGGACGGCACGCCGGTCGACGTGGTGCTGAACCCGCTGGGCGTGCCCTCGCGTATGAACGTGGGCCAGATCCTCGAGACCCATTTGGGCTGGGCGGCCAAGGGCCTGGGCGCGAAAATCGGCGGCATGCTCAAGGCGCAAGCC
>JAJZUN010000029.1 GCA_021848555.1 Pseudomonadota bacterium
CGGCACGCTCACCACCGCATTCCTGATCCGCGGCGTCGGCTTTTCGCTCACCGACGTCGGCACCATCAACAAAGCCCTGGGGCTGGCTTCGCTGCTGCTCGGGGGCCTCGCCGGCGGACTGCTGCTTGTGAAGATGAGTCTGACCCGGGCGCTGCTCCTGTTCGGTGTGCTGCAGGCGGTTTCCAACCTGTCGTTTGCGCTGCTCGCCTGGGCCGGCAAGAGCTACCCGCTGCTGGTGTTCGCGGTCGGTTTCGAAAATCTCGCCAGCGGCATGGGCACGGCAGCGTTCGTCGCCCTTGCAATGGCCTTATGCAACCACAGCTTCAGCGCGACGCAGTACGCGCTGCTTTCGGCGCTGGCTTCGCTCGGGCGCATCCTGTTCGGACCGGTCACCGGCGGCCTGGTCGAGGCCGTCGGCTGGGCGAATTTCTTCGTGCTTACCTTCGTCGCCGCGCTCCCTGGGCTGTGGCTGGTGTGGCGCATGCGCGCGCAGATCGCCGCGGTGGACGGATCAAGAAATATCCAGCAACAGCGTTCGCGCTTGAATTAAGACCAACCCCGAATCGATTTTGTTTTTATCAATAGTCGTATTTCCGGCCAAGCAAGGTCGCAGATACGATTCAAGCCTTCTCGAACCGGTAGACCGCCACGCTGCCGCGCAGATTGGGCGCGAAACGGATCCGGCGGTCTTCCTGCATCACGATGCGCTCGAGGATGCGCACGCCGTGGGTGGCGCAAAAATCCTCGAAGTCCGTCAGTGTGCACAGGTGGACGTTGGGCGTGTTGTACCAGAGGTAGGGCAGCACGTCGGACAGCGGCATGCGCCCGCGCAGAACCTGCAGGCGCTGCGGCCAGTAGCCGAAATTGGGGAAGGAGACGATGCCCTGGCGCCCGACGCGCAGCATCTCCATGATGATTTCCTCGGTATGGTGCATTGCCTGCAGTGTCTGCGACAGGATGACGTAGTCGAACGACCCGGCATCGAAGCCCGCCAGGCCCGCTTCCAGGTCGCTTTGGATCACATTGACCGAGTTTTTCACGCAGGCGAGCACGTTGGCGTCGCTGATTTCGATGCCGTAGCCGCGCACGTCGCGGCTCTGCTTCAGGTAGTTGAGCAGCAGCCCTTCGCCGCAGCCCAGGTCGAGCACGCTCGCCCCCGGCGCCACCCAGGCGGCGATGGCGTCGAGATCGGCGCGGCCGGCGATCGCGGGGACGGCGAGCGAGGCGTTCATGCCGTCCCCTCCGCTCCGATTTCGCGCGCGACGTTGTCGAAATACGCCCGAACCAGCGCATGGTAGCGCGCATCGTCGAGCAGAAAGGCATCGTGCCCGTGCGGCGCGTCGATCTCTGCATAGCAAACGTCGGCGCGGTTGTCGAGCAGGGCTTTCACGATTTCGCGCGACCGCTCCGGCGCGAAACGCCAGTCGGAAGTGAACGAAGCCACGAGGAAGCGCGCCTTCGCCGGCGCCAGCGCGCGTGCGAGATCGTCGCCGCAGGCGCCGGCTGGGTCGAAATAGTCCAGCGCACGGGTGATCAGCAGATAGGTGTTGGCGTCGAAGTATTCGGAGAACTTGTCGCCCTGATAGCGCAGATACGACTCGACCTCGAAGTCGACGTCGAAATGGAA
The DNA here is from genome assembly GCA_021848555.1 of Pseudomonadota bacterium. The sequence goes on from JAJZUN010000029.1 coordinate 1,628, forward strand.
GTTGATCGCGCCCGAGCGCAGGCTGCGGCCGAATTTCTCCATCATCGCGTCGTCCGACAGGTAGGTGATGTGGCCGATCATGCGCGCCAGGCGCAGGCCGCGGCGCGGCACCACGTTGTAGGCGTAGTAATCGCCGCCGTGGAAATCCGGATCGGTGGTGATCGCCTGGCGCGCCACTTCGTTGAAAGCGATGTTCTGCGCCGACAGCTTGGGCGCGGCGGCGACGACGACGGCGTTCGCGATCCGCTCCGGATAGGCGATCGCCCATTGCAGCGCCTGCATCGCGCCCAGGCTGCCGCCCATCACCGCGGCGAAGCGCTCGATGCCGAGGCGGTCCGCGAGCCGCGCCTGCGCATCGACCCAGTCTTCTACCGTGACGATGGGGAAACTCGAGCCGTAGGCTTTGCCAGTCCCGGGGTTGATCGATGCCGGCCCGGTGGATCCGAAGCAGCCGCCCGGGTTGTTTACGCCGATGACAAAGAACCTGTCGGTGTCCAGCGGCTTGCCGGGGCCTATCATGTTGTCCCACCAGCCCACGTTTTTCGGGTCTGCGGCGTAATAGCCCGCCACGTGGTGCGAGGCATTGAGCGCGTGGCACACCAGCACCGCGTTGGACCGGGCGGCGTTCAGCGTGCCGTAGGTTTCGTACATCAGATCGTAGGCGCCCAGCACCGCGCCGCTTCTGCAGGCGAGCGGTGTATCGAAGTGCATGGTCTGCGGCCGGACTGCGCCTACTGAATTGCTCATCTTCCTTCGCCAACAAAATATGACTTTCGGAACTGCGTACGGCAGCGCCTAGTCCGCCGAATCCTTGGCATGCGGCGCATCGCCAGGCACGAGCCCTTAAACAGCCCGCGCTAGCTTTACGCGCGGGCGGTCCATAATCCCGCGGTCCCAAAAAACAAAAACCCGTTCAGCTTGCTCGCTAAACGGGTTTCCCGCGCTTTAGCCGTATTTGTTTATCGCTCGGTCGTGCATCTGACCGGCGGCGCCCGCAAGCTGACCATCAAATCGGCGCTGGTGATGGAAGATACCCGCGAAGCCCGGGTGCTGTCAATTCCGGGCCCTCAGGCGTTGAGTTTCTCCAGCAGGCGCCTCGCCTTTTCCGGATCGTCGGCGCGCAGGATGCTGTTGGCGAGCCGGGTCAGATCGCCGAGGTCGCTCTTCAGGACCTGCTGCTTGATGGCGAGCACGTTCGCCGGATGCATGGAAAACTGGCGCAAGCCGAAACCCAGCAGCAGCCGCGTCAGCGTCACGTCGCCCGCCATCTCCCCGCATACCGCCACCGGAACCGGCTTGCGGTTGCCGGTCCTGATGGTGTGGGCGAGCAGATGCAGCACCGCCGGGTGCAGCGGGTTGTACAGGTGCGACACGCTGTCGTCGGTGCGGTCGATCGCGAGCGTGTACTGGATCAGGTCGTTGGTGCCGATCGACAGGAAATCGAGCTTGCGCACGAACACGCCGAGCGCGAGCGCCGCCGCCGGCACCTCTATCATGCCGCCGACCTGGATGCCGCGATCAAAGGCAATGTTCTGCTCGTCGAGGAACTGCTTCGCCTGCGCGATCATCGCGAGCGCCTGCTCGATCTCGTGCGCGTGCGCGAGCATCGGGATCAGCAGTCGGATCTTGCCGTAGTGCGAAGCACGCAGGATCGCGCGCAGTTGCGTCAGGAACATCTGCGGCTCGGCCAGGCACAGGCGGATCGCGCGCAGGCCCATCGCCGGGTTGGGTCCGCCACGGGCGGCGCCGTTGACGGTCTTGTCGGCGCCGAGGTCGAGCGTGCGTATGGTCACCGGCATGCCGTGCATCGCCTGGGCCACATGCCGGTAGGCCTCGAACTGCTCGTCCTCGCAGGGCAGATCGTCGCGATTGAGGAACAGGAACTCGCTGCGGAACAGGCCGACGCCGGTGGCGCCGGATTCGCGCACCTGCTCGATGTCCTGCGGCAGCTCGATGTTGGCGTGCAGGTCCACCGCGGTGCCGTCCTTGGTGGCGGCGGGCGTGCCGCGGATGCGCTTGAGCCTTTGGCGCCGCAACTCGATATCGCGCTGGCGCCGCTGGTATTGCGCGAGCACCAGTTCATCCGGGTCGACGATCAGCACGCCGTTCACGCCGTCGACGATTACCCGTTCGCCCTCGCGCACCATTTGCCGCGCCGTATGCGCGCCGACGATCGCCGGGATGTCGAGGCTGCGCGCGAGGATCGCGGTGTGCGAGGTCACGCCGCCCAAGTCGGTGACGAAGCCGGCGTACTGGTGCTGCTTGAACAGGATCATGTCCGCCGGCGACAGGTCGTGCGCCACCACGATCAGGCGCTCTTCGTGTTCAGGCGCGGCGTCGGCGCGCCCGGGCTGCTCCTGCATCGCCTTCAACACGCGTTCCACCACCTGCATCACGTCGGTCTTTCTTTCGCGCAGATAGGGGTCCTCGATCTTGTCGAATTGCGCCACGAGGTAGTCCATCTGCTGCACCACGGCCCATTCGGCGTTGCAGCGCAGGCTGCGGATCAGGTCGCGCGGCGCCTGCGACAGCGTCGAGTCGTCGAGGATCATCAGGTGCAGGGCGAGGAAAGCCGCGAGTTCGGACGGCGCGCTGGCGGGCACGCTGCGGCGCAGCCCCTGCAGCTCCGCGCGCACCTTGTCGACCGCCGTCGAAAAGCGCATCACCTCCAGCTCGAGGTGCTCGGGCGCGATCGCATAGTGCGCCACCTCCAGCCGCGCGCTGGAAATCAGGTGCACCTGGCCGATCGCGATGCCGCCGCCTACGCCCGAGCCGTGGAGGGTGAAGCTCACTCGTCTTCCCCGAATTTTTCCATGATCAGTTTCAGGAGGGCCTGCAACGCTGCGTCGGCGTCGCTGCCCTCGGTTTCTATGCCTATGGTCGCGCCCTTCCCGGCGGCGAGCATCATCACGCCCATGATGCTCTTGGCATTCACGCGGCGGCCGTTGCGCGTGAGCCAGATCTCGCTCTGAAACCCGCTCGCAAGCTGGGTCAGCTTGGCCGACGCGCGCGCGTGCAGCCCGAGCTTGTTGACGATTTCAGCGTCGGTTTGCAGCATTGCAGGCATCGGTATTCAGGTGGATCACGCCGGACACTCCGCCGCTGATGGCTTTCTCCGCCACGCAGGCAAGCGCCTCTTCGCGGTAAGTCAGGGCGCGGATCAGCATCGGCAGGTTGACGCCAGAAATGCCTTCGACCTTGCCCGGCACGAGCAGGCGCGTGGCGATATTCGACGGCGTGGCGCCGAGGATGTCGCTGAACACCAGCACGCCCTGGCCCTGGTCGAGCTGCTTCACCAGCTCCCGCGCCTGCGGCAGGATCGCCTCGGGGTCGTCGTGGATGGTGACGCCGAGCTGAAGCACCTGCGGCGGGCGCTTGCCGAGCACGTGGCTGGCGCAATGGATCAGGGCTTCGCCGAAGGCCCCGTGGGCAACAATCAGGATTCCGACCATGGTATGTACTCTGATAGGTTAGCGATTGAAAACAGAAGCTGCCCGCCGGTTTTCCCCCCGCGCCATTGCCCGCTCAGGCCGCGCACGCTTGCTCCAGCGCGTCGATGAACAGAGCGGCGACATTGCAGCCGGTCTGCTCGCGGATTTCCTGAAAGCAGGTCGGGCTGGTGACGTTGATTTCGGTGAGGTAGTTGCCGATCACGTCCAGTCCCACCAGCAGCAGCCCGCGCCGCGCCAGCTCGGACCCCAGCGCCGTCGCGATTTCCAGATCGCGTTCGGACAGCGGCTGCGCCACGCCGCTGCCGCCGGCGGCCAGATTGCCGCGCGTCTCCCCCGCTTTGGGGATGCGCGCGAGACTGAACGGCACCGGCTCGCCCGCGATCAGCAGGATGCGCTTGTCGCCCTCGCGTATTTCCGGGATGTAGCGCTGCGCCATGATAGAGCGCGTGCCGTGCCAGGTGAGCGTCTCGACGATGACGTTGCGGTTGGGGTCCGCGTCGGTGACGCGAAACACCTGCGCCCCGCCCATGCCGTCCAGGGGTTTCACCACCACGTCGGCGTGGGCGTCGATGAAATCGTGGATCTGCTTTTCCATGCGCGTCACCAGGGTGGGCGCGGTGAAGCGCGGGAATTCCGCGATGGCGAGTTTCTCGCTGTGGTCGCGCAGCGCGCGCGGATCGTTGAATACCCGCGCGCCCTCGCGGCCCGCCAGCTCGAGCAGCCAGGTGGCGGTCACGTATTCCATGTCAAACGGCGGGTCTTTGCGCATCAGCACCGCGTCGAAGTCCGCAAGCGCGTCTTCGCGCGGCAGGTCGATGCGGTACCAGCGCTCCTGGTCGCCGGTCAGCTCGAGGCGGCAGGACTCGCCGATCACGCGGCCGTGCTTCCACATCACGCCATCCTGCATCAGGATATGCAGCTCGTGGCCGCGCCCGGCCGCCTCCACCATCATCGCGTAGGTGGTGTCCTTGTAGGTCTTGATGCCGTCCAGCGGATCGAGAATGATCGCAATTTTCATGGAGCGAAGTGCAGCGCGGGAAGCCGGTTAAGCCGAGACAGTGATTCTAACAGCGACTCGGGGCGGTTGCGGACCGGGGCGGCGCATGAGACACTGCCCCGCCCCGCGCATGGCGGCAGCGGAAAAAAGGCGGACCCGCCGCCCTTGCCCGGCGTCGGCGATTACTTGGCCAGGCCTGCGAGATAGTCGACGGCCGCCCTGACCTCGGCGTCGGCGAGCGCGGCATTGCCGCCCTTGGCGGGCATAGCATTCTTGCCCTTGAGCGCGTTTGCGTACAGCGCGTTCATGCCGGTCTTGAGGCGGGGCGCCCAGGCGGCTTGGTCTCCCGCTTTGGGCGCGCCGGCTACGCCGGCGCCATGGCAGGCGACGCAGGTGGTATCGTAGATCTTCCTGCCGTCGGGCTTGCCGGCCGCGGTGGCGATTTTTTCCGGTGCCGGCGCCGTGGGTTCCGTGAACTTGGCGCCGGCTTTGTTCGCCATGTACACCACCACACGCTCCACATCCAGGTCGCTCAGGTCGGCGCCGCCGCCGCGCGCGGGCATCGCGTTCTTGCCCTTGATCGCCGAAGCGAGCAGCGCTTTCTGGCCCTGCTTGAGGCGTGCGCTCCAGTCGGCTTGGTCGCCGAACTTGGGCGCGCCGGCCGCACCGCTTGCGTGGCAGGCACTGCACACTGCCTTATAGATGTCCTCGGCGCTTCTGGGCCCGGCGCTCGCTCTGCCGCCCGCATCGGTGAACGCCAGATCGCCCACCGGTTTCAGACGCCTGGCCACCGCGTCGGGAGACATCGCCTCGCTCTTCAGGTCGACGCTGCGGATGTTGGCCACAAACTGGGACAGGAGCACGATAATCAGAATGGGCCCCAGGAACGCGAGCACAATTGTGGTGATCAACTGTTTCGGCGTCTTGATCGGGCTTTCGTGCTCCGTATCCTGCTCTTTCTGGCTCATTGAATTCCTTGATCGCTAAATGTCGGTCGCGACATGAGAGGATGTTTCCCCGCATATGCTTCCAAATCCGGGGCTGGTTCAAATATTTGTGAACAGCTTCTAAGTCGTTGCAAACGCGCGCATTATAGTCGCAAATCCCCCCTGCTTAAAAGCATGGCCGCATGGAGTGACCGGGCAAAAGCCGGTATACTTTGGGCCAGGCGCCCGTAGCTCAGCTGGATAGAGTGTTGGTTTCCGAAACCAAAGGTCACAGGTTCGACTCCTGTCGGGCGCGCCAATTCCCTAGAATCGAAACAGCGGGTTACGCCCATGGCCGGGGGCGGAGGTGGTTTGACCAGCGTTACGCTACCGATGCCCCGTTACAAGTCCATCCAGGCGCGCAGCGAAGCGCCGATCTGATCCAATTCGTCAGCGGTCACCGCTCCGATCCGGTTCGACAGCTTGTCGAGCGGCAGCGTCATCACCTTGTCGATCATGACTTGCGAGGGTTTCTCCAGGCCGTTTCCCTTGGACGGCTGCAGCGTCACCCGAAGCCGTGAATCCACTAATGTCGAGGTCAGCAAGCACAGCGTGACCGAAGGTGGATTGCGGTTGAACACGTTGGACTGGACGATAACGGCCGGTCGTACCTTGCCCACAAAGCTGGGCGGATTTACGTAGTAGAGATCGCCCCGCTTCACGCGGGCCAGGCGATGAAATCCGCCCAGTCGTCGCCTTTGTCGGCTTTGCGAATTGCGGCGAGTTCCACGGCTGGATCGAAACGCGGGCGCAGCGGCAACGCTCGCAGCGCGGCGATGGCCTTACCCTCTCGGGTGAGTTTCACGGGCCTGCCGGCTTGCAGATCGCGCAGCGCGGCGCGCGTGATTCGGGATGCGTCTACGGTAGCCATGGATAACATTATAGCGCCGTCAAGGAGACGGTGCGAAATCGAGCAGCGCCAGGTTCGACGATGCGCGCCGGCCGCCATCGCCAGAAATGGCGATAGGATCCTAACCACTGGGGAGTAACGGCTTTGAGTGACCAGCCAGGCTGTGGATGATTTGTGACACGGCCAGTGACACGGGCCGCAAAAAGCGTCAAAACCACGCCGCTGTTAGCGTCTGACGCCAAGGGAGCGAATATGAGACTTAGCGCCTTTTCGCGGCTGAGCAGGTTCGACTCCTGTCGGGCGCGCCAATACCTTAAATTCGAGCCCCTTTCGCTGCCGCAGCGGGCATTTGATGTGGATCAATCACGCCGCCGCCGCCCGCGCTAGCATCTGCGCACCCTAAACGAGGAGAGGAAGCATGGCCCTGAAACCTATCTTGCGCATCGCCCTGCTGGCCCTGCTGGCGAGCGGCGCGCAGGCGCAGAACTACCCCACCAAGCCGATCACCATGGTCGTGCCTTTTTCCGCCGGCGGACCGACCGACACGCTCGGGCGCACCATTGCCCAGGCGATGACGGTGGCGCTCAAGCAGACGGTGATGATCGAGAACGTGGGCGGCGCCGGCGGCAACATAGGGGTCGAAAGAGTCGCCAAGGCGCGACCCGACGGCTACACCGTACTGCTGCATCACATCGGCATGTCCACCAGTCCGGCGCTGTATCGCAAGCTCAACTACAACCCGCTTAACGACTTCGAGTACATCGGCATGGTGGCCGACGTGCCGATGACGCTGATCGCGAGGGAAAAATTCCCGGCCAAGGATTTCAAGGAGCTTCTGACCTATGTGAAAGCGAACAAGGACAAGGTCACGCTTGCCAACGCCGGCCTGGGCGCGGCCTCGCATCTGTGCGGTTTGCTGTTCATGACCGCGATCGACACCGACCTGACCACCGTGCCGTACAAGGGCACGGCCCCGGCGATGAACGACATTCTGGGCGGCCAGGTGGACTTGTTGTGCGACCAGACCACCAACACCACGGGGCAGATCAAGAACGGCAAAGTCAAGGTCTACGGCGTGACCACCAAGGTTCGCGTGCCTTCGCTGAAGGATATTCCCACACTGCAGGAACAGGGCCTGAAGGGGTTCGAGGTGGTGGTGTGGCACGGCATTTATGCGCCGAAAGGCACGCCCAAGCCGGCGCTAGATGCGCTGGTCGCGGGGCTGCAGGCCGCGCTCAAGGATGCCAACGTCAAGCTGCGGCTCGCCGAACTGGGCACCGAGCCGGTGGCGCAGAATCGCGCCACCCCGGAGGCACTCAAGGCGCATCTCAAGGCCGAGATCGAAAAATGGGGTCCGGTGATCAAGAAAGCCGGGCAGTACGCCGACTGAAAACCGGCGGCGCGCTGCGCCGGTTCAGCCGCGCAGCGCCCTGTTTACGATGTCCTGCGCCTGCCTCACGATTTCCCCAAGGTGCGCGGCGCTGGTGAAGCTCTCGGCGTACAGCTTGTAAATGTCCTCGGTGCCGGAGGGCCGTGCGGCGAACCAGCCTGCCGCCGTGGTCACTTTCAGGCCGCCTATGGGTGCATCGTTGCCGGGGGCGCGGATGAGCTTGGCGGTGATGGCGTCGCCGGCGAGTTCCGCGGCCTGGATGCTGTCGGCGCTGAGCCGCTTGAACGCGGCCTTCTGCGCCGGCGTGGCGGGCGCGTCGACGCGCACGTAATGCGGGCTGCCGTACTGCGCTGCCAGATCGAGGTAATAGCGTCCCGGGTCCCTGCCCGTCGTTGCGGTGATCTCCGCGGCGAGCAGGCCGAGGATGATGCCGTCCTTGTCGGTGGTCCAGGCCGAGCCGTCGCGGCGCAGAAAACTCGCGCCGGCGCTTTCCTCGCCGCCAAAACAGAATCCGCCGTCCAGCAGCCCCGCCGAAAACCACTTGAAGCCCACCGGCACTTCGACCAGGCGGCGCGCGAGGCCCGCGACCACGCGATCGATCAGCGCGCTCGACACCAGGGTCTTGCCCACCGCCGCCGTCAGCGGCCACTGCGGGCGATGGGTCAGCAGGTAATGGATGGCGACCGCCAGATAATGGTTGGGGTTCATCAGCCCTGCCGAGGGCGTGACGATGCCGTGGCGGTCGACGTCGGCGTCGTTGCCCCAGGCGATGTCGAAGCGCTGCTTGAGCCCGACCAGGCTCGCCATGGCGTAGGGGCTGGAGCAGTCCATGCGAATCCTGCCGTCGTGGTCCAGAGTCATGAAGCCGAAAGCGGGATCGACCCGGGGATTGACCAGTTCTATGTCGAAGCCGTAATGCGCCGCGATCGGTTTCCAGTAGTCGACCGCCGCGCCGCCCAGCGGATCGACGCCGATTTTCAGCTTCGCCGCCCGTATGGCTTCCATGTCGATCACACTGCCCAGGTCGGCGATATAGGGCGCGGCAAAATCCTCCTCGCGCGTGCTGGCGGCAGCCAGCGCCTGGGCGTAGGGCAAACGCCTCACCGCGCCGGTGCCTTGCGCGAGCAGGGCGTTCGCGCGCTGCTCGATCCAGCCGGTAACGTCGGTGTCCGCGGGGCCGCCGTTGGGCGGGTTGTATTTGATCCCGCCGTCCGCCGGCGGATTGTGCGAAGGGGTGATCACCAAACCGTCCGCGCGCGCCGCGCCATGCTCCCGGTTGTGCACCAGGATTGCGCGCGAGATCACAGGGGTAGGCGTATAGCCGCGATTAAGCTGAATGTGAGTGCGTACTCCATTGGCTGCCAGCACCTCCAGCGCAGTATCTTGGGCCGGCCCGGACAAGGCATGCGTATCCATGCCCAGGAACAGCGGACCGGCGATCCCGTTCCGGCTGCGGTAGTCGCACACCGCCTGCACGATGGCGAGGATGTGGGCCTCGTTGAAGCTGCGCTTGAGCGCGCTGCCGCGGTGCCCGCTGGTGCCGAAAGCCACGCGCTGCGCGGGATCGTTCGGGTCCGGCAGGTCGCGATAAGCGCGCAGCAGCGCCGGCACGTCGATCAGCGCACTAGCAGGAGCCGGCTTGCCGGCGAGGGGGTGGACCATGATTTTTCCTAAGCCGGATCTCGTGCTATTGTCGCCAAATGCGCGGCCCAGCGCCAGCGCATCAGCGCCCCGGGAGACCCGCGGGCCGTTTGACCTGGATCAAGCGAGCCCGCGTCCTGCGGACACACAATGCGCAGAGCAAGCCCGCGGGAAATTGCGCGGCGACCATTCCATCGGCCGCGCTGCCCCGCGCAACGCGGGATGAAAAGATGCAGTGGAAAGACGAGTATGCCATCGGCATACACGAAATAGACAGCCAGCACCGAACCCTGTTCGAGTTCATCACGGAATTTGAGGAAGCGGTCGCGGGAAAAGTGCATTGGAACACGGTTCAGCCGCTGATCGTGCGTGCGCGGGAGTTCGTGAAATTCCACTTCGCGGTGGAAGAATCCCTGATGCAGATAGTTAATTATCCCCAGTTCATCCCGCACCGCGCCGAGCATCGCTACGTGCTGCAGCAGTTTACCGCGCTCGAACAGCGGGTGCTGCGCCAGGAGATGAAAGGCGAGTTGCTGCCGCTGTTGAGTTCCTGGCTGGTGCATCACATGAACGAGAGCGACAAGCCATTTGGTCAATTCGCAATGAACGCAACCCGGAGCACAGCATGAACGCCATCAGTCGTTTCCCCGTACCCAAGCTCGAAGACCTGCCGCAGGACATCCGCGAGCGCATTGTCGCGGTGCAGGAAAAATCCGGTTTCGTGCCCAATGTGTTCCTCGCGCTCGCGCACCGTCCGGACGAATTCCGCGCGTTCTTTGCGTATCACGACGCGCTGATGGAAAAGCAAAGCGGCATCACCAAGGCCGAGCGCGAAATGATCGTGGTCGCCACCTCCGGCGCCAACCAGTGCCAGTACTGCGTGGTCGCGCACGGCGCGATCCTGCGCATCCGCGCCAAGAACCCGCTGATCGCCGACCAGGTGGCGGTCAACTACCGCAAGGCCGACATCACGCCCAAGCAGCGCGCCATGCTCGACTTCGCCATGAAGACCGCGCTCGAGCCCTGGACCATAGGCGACGCCGACTTCGACACCCTGCGCGGCCATGGCTATACCGACGAGGACATCTGGGACATCGGCGGCGTCGCCTCGTTTTTCGCGCTGTCCAACCGCATGGCCAACCTGACCAACATGCGGCCCAACGACGAGTTCTACACCCTGGGCCGCGAGCGGCGCTGATCCGGGGCGGCGCCGATGCGCATCCTGCTGGTCTGGCTGATCAACGCCCTGTCCCTGCTCGCGGTGTCCTATCTGCTGCCCTCGGTCAGCGTCGACAGCTTCACCATCGCGCTGGTGACGGCGTTGCTGCTCGGACTGGTCAATACCCTGATCCGGCCGCTGCTGGTGATCGTCACCCTGCCCATCACCGTCCTTACCCTGGGGCTGTTTACCCTGGTGATCAACGGCCTGCTGTTCTGGCTCGTTGCCTCATTCGTCGAAGGGTTTCGCGTCGGCGGCTTCTGGTCGGCGTTCTGGGGGGCGATCGCCTACAGCGTGATTTCCTCCGTGGCGAGCTGGCTGCTGCTACCGCGGCCGTCCCCGCCGCCACCGCCGCCACCGCCGCCGCCCGACTATATCGATTCGACGTCGCGCCGGTTGTAGGAGGCCCGCCCCCGGGCCGACCGGTGGTCGTAATTGTGTATCGCTGTCGGGGCGAGGGCGCCCCTCCTACAGCAGTACGATGTCGAACTGCTCCTGGCTGTAGCTCGATTCGGCCTGCATCGACACCGGCTTGCCGATGAAGTCCTCGAGCATCGCCAGCGACTGCGACTCGTCCTCGAGAAACAGGTCGATCACCACCTGCGCCGCGAGTATGCGGAACTCGCGCGCGCTGAACTGGCGCGATTCGCGCAGGATTTCGCGCAGGATCTCGTAGCACACGGTGCGCGCCGCCTTGACCTGGCCCCTGCCGCCGCAGGTGGGGCAGGATTCGCACAGTACGTGCGCCAGCGATTCGCGCGTGCGCTTGCGCGTCATCTCCACTAGGCCGAGCTGGGTGAAGCCGGAGAGGGTGATGCGCGTGCGGTCGCGTGCGAGCGCCTTGTTGAACTCGGCCAGCACCGCGTTGCGGTGCTCCACGTTCTCCATGTCGATGAAGTCGAGAATGATGATGCCGCCGAGGTTCCGGAGGCGCAGCTGGCGCGCGATCACCTGCGCCGCCTCCAGGTTGGTCTTGAAGATGGTGTCGTCGAAATTGCGCAGGCCGACGAAGCCGCCGGTGTTGACGTCGATGGTGGTCATCGCCTCGGTCTGGTCGATGATCAGGTAGCCGCCCGACTTCAGGTTGACGCGGCGCGCCAGCGCCTTC
>JAJZUN010000030.1 GCA_021848555.1 Pseudomonadota bacterium
ACAGACGAAGCTTTCGCTGGCGGCTGGTTCCATTCCGGCGACCTCGCGGTGATGCAGCCCGACGGCTACGTCAAGATCAAGGACCGCTCGAAGGACATCATCATTTCCGGCGGCGAGAATATTTCCTCTCTGGAAATCGAGGAAGCGCTGTACCGGCATCCGGCGGTGCTTGCCGCGGCGGCGGTGGCGCGGCCCGATCCGAAGTGGGGGGAGACGCCGTGCGTGTTCGTCGAACTGAAGCCGGGCGCGCAGGTGACGGCCGAGGAAATCGTCGAACATTGCCGCAGCCATCTGGCGCGCTTCAAGGTGCCGCGCGCGGTCGTCTTCGGCGAACTGCCCAAAACCTCGACCGGCAAGATCCAGAAGTTCGTGCTGCGCCAGCAGGCGAAATCGGCAAAGGCCATCGAATAGCGCACCAGAGGAGACAGGAGCATGAACGCCAATAGCCAGGCAGTAACTGCAGAACCCCTATTGCTGCGCCAGGACGAGGGCGGCGTGGTGACGCTCACGCTCAACCGGCCGTCCCAGTTCAATTCGCTGTCGCAGGCGCTGATGGGGGCGCTGCAGGCCGAATTGGACCGCATCGCCGCCGATGCCGGCGCGCGCGTGGTGATCCTGGCCGGGGCGGGCAAGGCGTTCTGCGCCGGGCACGACCTCAAGGAAATGCGCTCCGACGCGACGCAAAGCTTTCAACTGGCGCTGTTTCGCCAGTGCAGCGAACTCATGCTCAAACTCGTGCGCCTGCCGCAGCCGGTGATCGCGCGCGTGCACGGCATTGCGACGGCGGCGGGCTGCCAGTTGGTTTCCATGTGCGACCTGGCGGTGGCGTCCGACAATGCGCGCTTCGCGGTGTCGGGGGTAAACCTGGGATTGTTTTGCTCCACGCCCGCGGTCGGGCTCGCGCGCAACCTAGGGCGCAAGCAGGCGATGGAAATGCTGCTGACCGGCGAGTTCATCGATGCACCGACGGCGCTCGCTCGCGGCCTGGTGAACCGGGTCGTGCCGGTGGAGCAGCTCGACGCCGAGATCAAGAAGCTCGCCGACTCGATCTTGGCGAAGACGCCGGTCGCGATCAAAGCGGGCAAGCAGGCGTTTTACCGGCAACTGGAACTGGGCCTCGCGGACGCCTACGCGCTCGCGAGCGAGACGATGGCCTGCAACATGATGGCCGAAGATGCGCAGGAAGGCATAGACGCCTTCGTCGCGAAGCGCAAACCGCAGTGGAAGGGACGTTAGTCCGGCGTAAGGGTGATTGCTTCATTCAGAGGCAAGGCTATAATGCTTCGCCCAGCAACAGTTGGGCACCCGGTGGCTGGGCCGCCGTTGGATAATAAGATTGGAGGAGGGCAGGCGGTCGCCGTACCGCACTGCTGGGAATGGACGACTACATACTCGAAACCAAGGGGCTGACCAAGGAATTCAGGGGGTTCGTCGCGGTCAGCGACGTCAACCTGAAGGTGAAGCGGGGCGAGATCCACGCCCTGATCGGCCCCAATGGCGCGGGCAAGACCACGTTTTTCAACCTGCTGACCAAGTTCCTCAGACCCAGCGCCGGCCATATTTTTTTCAATGGCCAGGACATCACCCATGCCAGGCCGGCCGAGATTGCGCGCCGCGGCATCATCCGCTCGTTCCAGATATCCGCCGTGTTTCCGCACCTGACGGTGCTGGAAAACGTGCGCATCGGCCTGCAACGCAAGCTTGGCACCTCTTTCCATTTCTGGAAGTCAGAAAAGACACTGAGGCAGCTCGATGCCAAGGTGATGGAACTGCTCGATTCCGTGGACCTGGCGGCGTATGCCTCCGCAGTGACGGTCGAACTGCCGTACGGCCGCAAGCGCGCGCTGGAAATCGCCACTACGCTCGCGATGGAGCCGGAGCTGATGCTGCTCGACGAGCCGACCCAGGGCATGGGGCACGAGGACGTGGATCGCGTCACCAGCTTGATCAAGAAAGTGTCGGCCAATCGCACCATTCTGATGGTGGAGCACAACATGAACGTGGTCGCGGGCATCTCCGATACCATCACCGTGCTCGCACGCGGTGGTGTCATCGCCGGCGGACCTTATGCGCAGGTGTCGAAAGACCCGCAGGTGATGGAAGCCTACATGGGCACTTCCGAGGGTGAACTGGAAGGGGCGCACTGAGGCTTATGGATAAAGGCATCGAATTCCTGCGCATTACCGATCTGCATGCCTTCTATGGCGAGTCGCATATCCTGCACGGTGTCGATTTCAGCGTGAATCGCGGCGAAGTGGTGACGCTGCTCGGCCGCAACGGCGCGGGCCGCACCACCACGCTCAAGTCCATTCTGGGACTGGTCGGCCACCGCAGCGGTTCCATCATGATCAACGGGCGCGAGGCCATCGCCATGCCGCCGCACCGGATCGCCCACCTGGGCATAGGCTACTGCCCGGAGGAGCGCGGCATATTTTCCAGTCTTTCCTGCGAGGAAAACCTGCTGCTGCCGCCGGCGGTGGCGAGCACCGGCATGTCGCTGGACGAGATCTACGACATGTTTCCCAACCTCAAGGAGCGCAGGGCCAGCCAGGGATCGCGCCTCTCCGGCGGCGAACAGCAGATGCTGGCGGTGGCGCGCATCCTGCGCACCGGGGCGCAACTTCTGCTGCTGGACGAAATATCCGAAGGTCTGGCGCCGGTGATCGTGCAGGCGCTGGGGCGGACGATCCGGACGCTGCGCGAGAGGGGTTACACTATCGTCATGGTGGAGCAGAACTTCCGCTTCGCCGCGCCGCTCGCCGACCGCTTTTACGTGATGGAACACGGCCGTATCGTCGAAGGTTTTTCTGCGGGGGAAATGCAGTCAAAAATGGGAATGCTGCACGAATTCCTGGGTGTCTGATTTTCGATTTTCTAAAGGAGGAAGTGAACATGAAACGCAAACTGCTGGCGACATTGGTGGGTACGGTGCTGCTCGGCCTGGGGTCAAACCTTGCGCTGGCCCAGACGGCCAAATCCGGCGCGGTCTCGGGCGACAAAGTGAAAATCGGCGTCATGAACGACATGGCAGGCCTGTATTCCGACATCACCGGACCGGGCTCGGTCGAGGCGGCGCGCATGGCGGTCGCGGATTTCGGCGGCAAGGTGCTGGGCAAGCCGATCGAAGTCGTGTTCGCCGACCACCAGAACAAACCCGACGTGGGCGCCAACAAGGCGCGCGAGTGGTACGACACCGAAGGCGTCGACATGATTATCGACCTGCCGACTTCCAGCGTCGCCATTGCCGTGGGCAAGGTCGCCGGCGAGAAGAAACGCGTCGTCATCGTCTCCGGCGGCGCCACCAGCCGTCTCACCAACGAAGACTGCAACGCCTACACCGTGCACTACTCGTACGATACCTATGCGCTGGCGAACGGCACCGGCAAGGCGATCGTGCAGACGGGCGGCAAGACCTGGTTCTTTCTGACCGCCGACTACGCCTTCGGCAAATCGCTCGAGGACGACACCACGGCAGTGGTCAAGGCCAACGGCGGCACGGTGCTGGGTCACGTGTTCCACCCGCTGAACGCTTCGGATTTTTCTTCCTACATGCTCCAGGCGCAGGCGTCGAAAGCGCAGATCATCGGCCTCGCCAACGCCGGCGGCGATACCATCAATTCGGTCAAGGCGGCGAACGAGTTCGGCCTGACCAAGAATCAGAGCCTGGCGGGCCTGCTGCTGTTCATCACCGACATCCACAGCCTCGGACTGAAGACCGCGCAGGGCATGATGCTTACCGCCGGCTGGTACTGGGATCTGAACGACGAGACGCGCAAATTCGGCAAGCGCTTCTTCGAGAAGATGAAACGCATGCCCACGTTCGTCCAGGCCGGCGTGTATTCGGGGGTGATGACCTATCTCAAGGCGGTCAAGGCGGTGGGCACCGACGACGCCGACAAGGTCATGGCCGAGCTCAAGAAGACCAAGATCAACGACATGTTTGCCAAGAACGGCTATATCCGCCAGGACGGACGCATGCTTCATGACATGTACCTGATGCAGGTGAAGAAACCCGCGGAGTCCAAGAGCCCTTGGGACTATTACAACGTGAAAGCGGTGATTCCGGCGGAGCAGGCCTACCAGCCTTTGTCGAAATCGACCTGCCCGATGATCAAGAAGTGACATTCGAGCGCCAGCGCGAATGTCATCCCGAGCCCAGCGAGGGATCTGCTTTGATGCAACTGAAGAAGATCCCTCGGGCTTCGGCCTTGGAACGATATTGACAGCCGCCATTTCGAATCAATAATGGAAATTTTCGGCGTCCCGATGCAGGCGTTTCTGGGTCAGTTGCTGCTTGGCCTGGTGAACGGTTCGTTCTACGCCCTGCTGTCGCTGGGCCTGGCGGTGATTTTCGGGCTGCTCAACATTATCAATTTCAGCCACGGGGCGCTGTACATGATGGGCGCCTACATCGCCTACCTGGCGCTCGACCTGCTTGGCCTCGGGTTCTGGTGGTCGCTCGCGCTGTCGCCGCTGCTGGTGGGCGGCTTCGGCATCGTCATCGAGCGCCTGCTGATGCGCTGGATCTACAAGCTCGATCACTTGTACGGCTTGCTGCTCACTTTCGGACTGGCCCTGATCATCGAGGGCGTGTACCGCTATTTCTTCGGCGTTTCCGGCCAGCCCTATCCGGTGCCCGACGCGCTGCGCGGGGCAACCGACCTTGGCTTCATGGTCCTGCCCAACTACCGTGCCTTCGTGGTACTGGCTTCGCTCGTCGTCTGCTTCGGCACCTGGTACGTGATCGAGCGCACCCGTCTCGGTGCCTACCTGCGTGCCGGGACCGAGAACCCGCTGCTGGTGCAGGCCTTCGGCGTCAACGTCCCGCTGATGGTCACGCTGACTTACGGTTTCGGTGTCGCTCTGGCGGCGATCGCCGGCGTGCTGGCCGCGCCAGTGATCCAGATCAATCCTTTGATGGGCTCCAACGTCATCATCGTGGTGTTCGCCGTGGTGGTGATCGGCGGCATGGGCTCGATACTCGGTTCCATCGTCACCGGCCTGGGCTTGGGCTTGATCGAAGGGCTGACAAAAGTGTATTACCCCGAGGCCTCCTCGACCGTGGTGTTCGTGATCATGGCGATCGTGCTGATGGTGCGGCCGGCCGGCTTGTTCGGTAAAGAGAAATGAACAAGACCTACGCCGGATTCGCCATCCTGGTCCTGCTCGGCCTGGTCGCCCCCTATACCGGCGCCTACCCGATATTCCTGATGAAGGCGCTGTGCTTCGCCCTGTTCGCCTGCGCCTTCAACCTGCTGCTGGGTTTCACCGGGCTGTTGTCTTTCGGCCACGCGGCCTTCTTCGGCAGCGCGGGTTATGCCGCCGCCTACAGCATCAAGGCCTGGGGTTTCAACCCGGAATTCGGCATCCTGTTCGCGGTTGCCGTTGCCACGCTCCTGGGCTGGCTGGTGGGCAGCCTGGCGATACGCCGTCAGGGCATTTATTTCGCCATGATCACGCTGGCGCTGGCGCAGATGGTCTATTTCATTTGCCTGCAGGCGAAATTCACCGGCGCCGAGGACGGGCTGCAGGGGGTGCCGCGCGGAAAACTGTTCGGCTACATCAACCTCGAAAGCGACATCGCCATGTATTACCTGGTGTTTGCCGTTTTCATGATCGGATTTCTGCTCATCTACCGCACCGTGCATTCGCCTTTCGGTCAGGTGCTCAAGGCGATCCGCGAGAACGAAGCGCGTGCGCTGTCGCTGGGCTACGACGTGGACAAGCACAAGCTGCTGGCGTTCGTGATTTCCTCCGGGCTGGCCGGATTGGCGGGCGCAACCAAGACCATAGTGCTCGGTTTCGAGACCCTGACCGACGTCAACTGGCCGCAGTCGGGCGAGGTCGTTCTGATGACGCTGATCGGAGGCATAGGTACGATTTTCGGTCCCGTAGTGGGCGGTTTTTTCGTCGTCACCCTGGAAAACGAGCTGGCCGACAAAGTGGGTTCCTGGGTGCAGGTGATCATGGGCGCGATTTTCGTGGTCTGCGTGCTGGCCTTCCGCCGCGGCATCGTCGGCGAACTGACGGCGTTGTTCAGCCGCAAGAAGGACGCGGTTACCGACTGAGCCGTATCTATACGCGGCGACTGGATTCGCGCCCGCCGTTGTTGCAGAGCTGTGAATTTGCGCGGACGAAACGCCGTCCGTACGCAATCGGCGATCTTGTATAAAAGCCATTCAAAACCACTTTTGTTCTTATCCAGAACCGTGTTTTCTGTGCGGATGCGCTATTCATCCGCGCAGAAAACACGGTTGGCGCGCGCAGCGCGCAAGGGCCACAGCGGACACGCGACGCTACCGGACCGCTCAACGACTCAGACGATGCCTTTCGCAGCGAGGGTATCGATAGCGTGCTGCTCCATGCCCAGCAGTTCCTGCAGAATTTCCTGCGTGTGCTGACCCAGGGTCGGCGGCGGCACCGCGTACTCCACCGGCGTCTCGGAAAAACGCATCGGGCTCGCCACGGTGGGGCAGGGCACGCCCGCCGGGGTCGGGATTTCGACTTTCAGCCCGCGGTGCTGCACCTGCGGATCCTCGAACACCTGCTGCATGTTGTTGATCGGGCCGCAGGGGACGTTGGCGGCCTCCAGCACCGTTATCCATTCGTGCATGCCGCGCTGTTTCATGATCTCCGCAATCAGCGGGATCAGCGCCTCGCGGTTGACGATGCGGCCCGACATCAGGCGGAAGCGCTCGTCCGCAGCCAGTTCCGGCCGGCCGGCCACTTGGCACAAGCTGGCGAACTGGCTGTCATTGCCTATGGCCAGGATGATGTGGCCGTCCTTGCACGGAAACACCTGGTAGGGCACGACGTTGGGATGGGCGTTGCCGTAGCGCCTGGGGATATTGCCCGATACGAGGTAGCCGCTGATCTGGTTGGCGTTGAACGCGACCATGCAATCGAGCAGCGCCATGTCGATGTACTGGCCGCTGCCGCCGCGCTCGCAATGGGCGATGGCGGCGGTGATGGCCAGGCTCGCGTACATGCCGGTGAGGATGTCGGTGATGGCGATGCCCACTTTCATCGGGCCGCCGCCGGGCAGATCATCGCGCTCGCCGGTGATGCTCATCAGTCCGCCCATGCCCTGGAACACGAAGTCGTAGCCGGGACGGGGCGCATAGGGACCCGACTGGCCGAATCCGGTGATCGAGCAATAGATCAGGCGCGGGTTGATCTCGCGCAACTGCGGGTAGCCGAGGCCGTAGCGCGCCAGCGTGCCGACCTTGTAGTTCTCGATCAGCACGTCGCACTTCGCCGCCAGCGCGCGCACAATGCTCTGGCCCTCCGGTTTGGAGATGTCCAGGGTGATGGATTTCTTGCCGCGATTGCAGGAGAGGTAATAGGACGAATCGCGCGTATCCTTGCCATCCAGATCCTTGAGCCAGGGCGGTCCCCAGCCGCGCGTGTCGTCGCCCGCGCCGGGACGTTCGACCTTGATCACCTCGGCGCCGAGGTCGGCCAGGTTCTGCGAGGCCCAGGGGCCGGCGAGGACGCGGGACAGATCGAGGACACGGATATGCGAAAGCGGGCGCGGCATTGATGCTCCTTGCTGTGGGTTGCGGGTCTAGCCGGGAAGATTGAGAACCTGCCGGGCGAGTATGTTGCGCTGGATTTCGTTGCTGCCGCCGTAGATGGAGGTGGGCCGCGCCTTGTAGAACGGCGCCAGCAATTCGATGCGTCCGTCGCCCATTTGCACCTTGCCGGCGAGGCCGCCGCAGTCTCCGGCGGTCTCGATGATCAGGTCGGCGATGCGCTGGAAGGTTTCGGTCGCCCAGATTTTCAGCAGCGATACTTCCGGCCCAAGCGGCTCGCCACGGCCGACGATGGCTGCGAAGTGCCGGTAGATATCGCCCAGGTGGGCCACGTCCAACTGCAGCTGCGCCAGGCGTTCGCGGAACAGCGCGTCCTGCTCGACGCCGCGTGCGCGCGCCACCGTCAGCAGCACCTGCAGCCCGTATTCGGGGAGTTTGGGGCTGCCGATGTGGATGCGCTCGAAGCCGAGCTGCGACTTGGCCACGGTCCAGCCCTGGTTCAGTTCGCCCACCAGGTTGGATGCGGGTGTGCGCACGTTGTCGAAGAACACCTCGCAGAACTCGTCGTGCCCGGCGAGATCGCGGATAGGGCGCACGCTCACGCCGGGGGCGGCGAGATCGAGCAGCAGGAAGCTGATGCCCGACTGCTTTTTCGCCGCCTTGTCGGTGCGCGCGAGCACGATCATGTGGGTGGAGTCATGCGCCAGCGTGGTCCAGGTTTTCTGCCCGTTGATGACGAAATCATCGCCGTCGAGATGCGCCTCGGTGTGCAGGTTCGCCAGGTCGGATCCGGCGTTGGGTTCGGAATAGCCCTGGCACCAGATTTCCTCGCAGGCGAGTATGGGCGGCAGGTAGCGGCGGCGCTGGGCTTCGGTGCCGAAGCGCAGCAGTATCGGCCCGACCATGAGTATGCCGTGGTCCTGAAATCGGGCGATGCCCCAGCGCTCCATCTCCTCGAGGAAGATCAGCAGCTTCGCCGGGGCGAGGCCCATGCCGCCGTATTCGCGCGGCCAGCCGGGCGCGATCCAGCCTTTGGCCGCCATGCGCAGGTACCAGGATTTGTTTTCGGCCCAGCGCAGGCGCCGCGGCGGATAACGCAGCTCGGCCGGGTGGTGCGCCTCGACTTCGGCGCGCACGATGGCGCGAAACGCCTCGTCCGACAGCGCGTTCCAGTCCTGCTCCTGCTCTACGCCGTATTTCATATCAGTTGGGCCAAAGCGCCGTAGCGCGCGCGGTGGGCGCTGGCATTGCCCAGCCAGGCCGAGAGCACCAGCGCGCGGTTGAAGTACAGCCCGAGGTCGTATTCGTCGGTGTAGCCGATCGCCCCGTGCATCTGCAGCGCTTCCTTGCAGATGGCGAGCGCCGCCTGTGATGCGCGCGCTTTGGCGCTCGATACGACTGCGCTGCGCCGCGTGCCGTCCGCTTGCTCCAGGAGGGCGACCGCGGCGGCCAGCGTGGCGCGGGTCAGTTCTTTCTGTATGTACATATCCACGGCGCGATGCTGCAGCGCCTGAAAGCTGCCTATGGGTTTGCCGAACTGCACCCGCGTGCGCAGGTAGTCCAGGGTCATCTCCAGCGCGCAATCCACCACGCCCAGCAACTCGAGGCTGGCGGCCAGGGTGGCGTGGTCCAGGGCAAGCTGCAGCGCTGCGCGCGCCGTGCTCACCGAGGCGACGCGGGCATCGATCGGCGCCGGGACCGCGGCGAATCGGAGGCGCGCACTGGCGCTGCCGTCGGCGCGCGCTTCGGCGACGCAGGTCAAGCCCGTGGCGTCGCGCTCTATCCAGTGGAGTTCCAGACCTTGCGCCGAGCGCGCCGCGACGATGAAGCCGTCGGCGCCCGGGGTGGACACGAAACGGCACTCCCCATCGAGCACCTGGGCGCCGTCCAGCTCGCGCGCCGTGACGGCGCACTGCTCGATGTCCAGACCGCCGCGCCCGTCCTGCCAGGCGAGGCTGGCGATGATTTCCCCTGCCGCGAGCCGCGGCAGCAGGCGCTGTTTGAGTTCGGTGTTGTCGCCGTGCAGCAGGGCCAGGGTCGCGGCCACCGCGGAGGCGGAATAGGGCTCCGGATATAGCGCGCGTCCCAGCTGCTCGAGGATGATCGCGGCGGCGGCGAAGTTGAGGCCCAGACCGCCGTGCTCCTCCGGGATCAGGACGCCGAGCCAGCCCATCTCCGCCATCTCGCGCCACACTTCGCGCTCGAACCCCGGATCGGCACCGCGCAGGCGGCGCACGCGCGCCGCGTCCAGGGTGGCGAAATCCGCCGCGCTGTCGCGCAGCATCCTGAGGGTATCGTCTGTCATGCGCGCTCAGGCGATGCTGGCGACACCGTTGTTGAGCACCACGACGTTGCGTTCGACGACGCGCGAACGGAACAAAATGGTGTCGCCCCGGTTCCACATTTCGGTGCGTATGGTCTCGCCCGGGAAAACCGGCGCCGAGAAGCGCAGCGACAATCCTTTGAGCCTTGCCGGGTCGTAAGCGCAGAAAGTCTTGAGGATTGCATGGCCGGCCACGCCGTAAGAGCACAGTCCGTGCAGGATGGGCCGCGGAAAGCCCGCCGCCTTGGCGACCGCCGGATCGGCGTGCAGCGGGTTGTTATCGGCGCACAGGCGATAGATCAGCGCCGCCTGCGGCAGGGTGGGCAGGTCGCAGCTCGCATCCGGGGCGCCGTCGGGCACGGCCGGCGGCGGCGGCGGGGCTGCGTCGCTTTTGCCGAAGCCGCCGTCGCCGCGGCAGAAAGTCGTGTGGTCCAGCGTCGCCAGCAAGGCGCCGCTGGCCTTGTCGACGATGCTGCGCTCCTGGATCAGCAGCGCGCCCTTGTCCTTGCCTTTGTC
This sequence comes from Pseudomonadota bacterium, assembly GCA_021848555.1. Next base: position 10,375 of record JAJZUN010000030.1, read on the forward strand.
GACCAGCGCTTTGATGCGCGTGCGGCCGATGATCGTTCCGGCCGCCGGAATCGGCCGGTGCAGGGTCAGGGACTGTTCGCCGTGGACGATCTTTACCCAATCGATGCCGGTGGCAGGATCCTTGACCCAGAAACCGGGATAGCCCAGCACCACCGGCATGGTCGGCGCCGCCTTCAGATTTCTCTCGTAGACGAACTGCAGTTGCGCCTCGTCCATCGGGTCGTGGCCGTAGCCCACGCCGAGGGCGTAGAGGATGCTGTCTTTCTCGGTGTAAGTCTGTTCGACCTCGGGCAGGGGCCAGTTCTTGATCTTGTCGTAATCGATGGGCATGGTTATCCAGTGGCTAACGGTTGAAAACGGACAGCCCCTAGACCGGGTCCCAGCTGAACACATCCTGCGAACGGTCGAGGCCGTAGAAACCGGCCCGCATCGCGGGGATGGCATGCTGGGCGATGCTCTCGGCAGTCCAGCCGCCGTCGCGATGCACCGAGCGCAGGGGGCGCGGCTGGCTCATCAGGAAGATTTCATTGGCGCGCACGGCGAACACCTGGCCGCTGACATCCTTGGCCGCGTCGCTGCCCAGGAACACCGCCATCGGCGCGATCTTGGCGGCCTCCATGGTCTTGAGCTTGTCCACGCGCGCCTTGGCTTCCGGCGTGTCGGCGGGGATGGAGCTGATCATCCGGCTCCAGGCGAAAGGCGCGATGCAGTTGGAGCGCACGTTGTAGCGCGCCATGTCCATGGCGATCATTTTCGACAGCGCGGTGATGCCCAGCTTGGCGGCGCCGTAATTGGCCTGGCCGACATTGCCGATCAGCCCGGAGGTGGAGGTCATGTGCACGTAGGCCCCCGATTCCTGCTCCTTGAAATAGGTCGCGGCGGCCCGGCTGACGTAGAACGAGCCGTTCAGGTGCACGTCGATCACCGCGCCCCATTCTTCAGGGTTCATTTTGAAGAACATGCGGTCGCGCAGAATGCCGGCATTGTTGACCACGCAGTCGATGCGGCCGAAGTTGTCGATCGCCGCCTTGATGATGGCGTTGGCGCCCATCCAGGTCGAAACGCTGTCGGTATTGGCCACGGCCTGGCCGCCTTTGGCGCGGATCTCGTTCACGACCTGCTGGGCCGGTCCCGCGTCCTTGCCTTCGCCGCTGACCGATGCGCCGATGTCATTCACCACGACCTTGGCGCCTTCGGCCGCCATCAGCAATGCGAATTCGCGGCCGATGCCGCCGCCGGAGCCGGTTACCACCACCACCTTGTCCTGCATCATCTGTGTCATGCCGGTTACTCCCTTGTTTGAACGCCGGAATTGCCGCCGCGACGGGCCGGCGGCGGCTGCCAGTACGCACTATATGCCGACCGCGCCGGAGCGGAAACTGAAACTTTGTATTTTTCACATACATGAAACTTATTTATCATATGTGAAAAATAGACTTGGTCTGAAGCAGCGTCCCTGCCGCAAATCGAGGACCCCGTTTACGGTCCGATCGGCGGCAACACTCATTGCGTGGCGGGTTCTAAGTTATAATTTCGGCTTCACCTTTTTCATTCCCTTCGGAGCAAGTAGATGAAAGTCCTAGTGCCCGTCAAGCGGGTGGTCGATTACAACGTCAAGGTGCGGGTCAAGGCCGACGGCTCGGGCGTCGAGACCGCGAATGTGAAAATGTCGATGAATCCTTTCGACGAAATCGCGGTCGAAGAAGCGGTGCGCCTGAAAGAGGCCGGTATGGTCAAGGAAATCCTGGTCGTGTCCTGCGGCACCGCCGCCAGCCAGGAGACGCTGCGCACCGCGCTCGCGCTGGGCGCCGATCGCGCGATCCTGGTGGAGTCCGATGCCGAGCTGCAGCCGCTCGCCGTCGCCAAACTGCTGAAAGCGGTGGCACAGAAAGAAAGTCCGGATTTCGCCATTCTGGGCAAGCAGGCCATCGATGACGACTGCAACCAGACCGGCCAAATGCTGTCCGCGCTGCTGGGGTGGTCGCAGGCCACCTTCGCCTCCAAGGTGAAAATCGCCGACGGCAGAGCCGAAGTGACGCGGGAAGTCGATGGCGGCCTGGAAACGATTTCGGTCAAGCTGCCGGCGGTGATCACCGCCGACCTGCGGCTCAACGAGCCGCGCTACGTCACTTTGCCCAATATCATGAAAGCGAAGAAAAAGCCGCTCGAGATCCTCAAGGCCGATGCGCTGGGCGTGGATGTCAGCCCGCGCCTCACCACGCTCAAGGTGGAAGAGCCGCCCAAGCGCAAGGCCGGCGTCAAAGTCGCCGACGCAAAGGCGCTGGTCGAAAAACTCCGCAACGAAGCCAAGGTGATCTAAATGCCCATACTCGTTATAGCCGATCACGACAATCAAGCGATCCGTGGCGCCACCCTCAATACCGTCGCCGCCGCGGCAAAAATCGGCGGCGACGTCGTGCTGCTGGTCGCCGGTGGCGGGTGTGCCGCCGCCGCGCAGGCCGCGGCCCAGAT
>JAJZUN010000031.1 GCA_021848555.1 Pseudomonadota bacterium
AAAACGCATCGCCGATTGGAAGGCGGGGGTCGCGCGCTACGACTCCGAACCGCAAACGCAGGAAGGGCGAAAAGAACTCGCCGCACGCGCGAAGACCGCTGAGCAGCAGCGCGATCGCTCGCTCGCCGCCTACCACCATTACGAGCTTGCCTCGGCCGCACTCCAGATCGCCATCGTGCTCGCATCGGCCGAAATCATCACCGGCGTGGTCCTGCTCACCTGGATCGCGGGCGGGCTCGGGCTGATCGGGATCGTGTTCTGCGCCGTCGGCTTTTTCGCACCCACTGCAGTGCACCTGTTCTAGCGCTGTCGGAACCCGGGGCCTTGCGCGGCGCCGGCGCGAGCTATCGATGAGCCTGCGTCGGCTTCATGCTCGGGCGGTCCATCGGTCGGCTCAATTCGCGGTCGTGCGATAGCCTGCGGTGACGTGCGCGGGCGCGAGATTGCTGATGTGCCAGCTGCCCGCCTGCGCTTCGTATTCGAACAACAGCGGCGTGGCATTGGCGATGTGCTGCTCCAGCAGATCGGCGCCGAGGCTGAAAACCAGCACGTACAGCGGGCCGCCGTGGGCAACCAGCAGCGTGGACGCTTCATTATCCAGGGCGTCGTTGAACCCCGCCTGGGTGCGCTCGATAAAATCGCGCAAAGACTCGCCGTTGGGCGGCTCCACGCGCCAATCGAGGTTCTCCGAAGACTTGCCGATCAGATCGCCGAACCATCGCTCTCGCAGGCGCGGTTCCGCAATCACCGGCGCGCGCACGACCTCCGCCGCAGCCTGCGCCGTCTGCCACGCGCGGCGCATATCGCTCGCCAGTATGCGTTCGACCGGATGCGCGCGCAGATACTCGGCGGCACGCCTGGCCTGAGCCAATCCGGTCGGATTCAGCGGAATTTCGGGCGGCTGATAAACGCGTTGCGCATTGCCTTCGGTTTCCCCATGACGCAGGAAAATGAAACGCCGCGCGCGCGGCCGCAGCGGCCGCACCGCGGCCAGTTTGCGCACCTCATCCAGACCGTGTTTGGTGAGCCTGGAGCGCCAGATCTGCGCTGCTTTGCCCGCTGTCATGTCACCGCCTGCGTCCGCGCGGCGCGGCCTGCCCGCCTGACTGCCCCGCCGGCAGGCGCGCGCAGCCCTATTCCTTTTCTTTGGTGACGACCACGCTGTTGACGAACAGCACGCTGGGGAAAGTGCGGTTCAGGGTCTTGCTGTGGAAATTTGTCATTTCCATGCCGTTGTCGAAGCGGATCACATCGCCTTTTTTGACCGGCACGGCGTTGGCGGCGAGCCACAGTGTTTTCTTATCCTGCTTCACCTCAAGGTAGATATACGGTGCCGCAGCGACCGTGCTGAGGACTTTGGCCTTTTGCGGCAACTGTGCCGCCGCCGCGCCCTTCCCCGCCGCAGTCGGATTTACGCTGGGGTGTCCGGCAGGAAGCGACTGGGCGCCGGCGCAAGCGGAAAAAGCAGCCAAGGCAAGCAATACGGGTACGGTTCTCATCGGCGGGTTTCTTTCTGGATCGGATTGGGAATGAGCCATTATACGCGCGAATGATCTGCCGCCGGCGTGCCGCAACCGGCTCGCGGCGCGCCACTGCTGCGGCATTTCAGGCCTTGTCCGCCTGCTGCCACTCGAATGCGGCGCGCACGTAATCCTCGCCCTCCTCGAGGAACTCCACCAGTTTGATGATGCGGCTGTGTTCGCCCATCATGACCTCGCAGGCTTGGCCGGGGACAAAGCTCTGGTTCTCGATGATCATCACCGGATGATCGTGCGATTTCAGCGCATCGGGCAGCATGATCGCGCGCATGTAATCGAAGGAGAACGACCCGGTCGACGAAGCCCAGTTGTCGGCCTTGTGTTCGTCCGCGCCGAGCACCCGCAGCCACACGGAAACCGGGCGCTTGGAGAATATGCGTATGCCGCAACGCAGCCCCGCACCCGCATCCATGCGCCGGATGATGCCGACCCACCACACCTTGTCCGATTGCAGCTGGATGCCGCAGAGCTTGCCCGGCTCTGCCCACTTGCCCAGATCCGGCGGTATTTCGGCGCCCAGCCCCCATTCGCTCAGGTCCTGTTGCGTCCAAGTTTCCGGGGTGGATTCGATTTCTTCGGCGACCAGCTTCATGATGTTGGACGTCTTTTCTTTCAAGTCCATGTCTTCACTGAGTGCCACGCTGGAGCCCAACTCGATCTTGGTCACGCGCTGGCAGATCGGTTTGAGCCCGTGCACTACGCTCACCTGCGCTGCGGCCTTGGTCCGCGCATAACGCCGGCGCGGCGGCACCACGCCGAGGTAGAGCTGCAGATGCTTGATCACGGTGATGATCTGCGCCGGCGAAAATTCTTTGCCGAAGCGCTGCTCTTCGCTAAGCATGTTCTTTTCGCACAGCTGGCGCAGCTCGGCCAGCTTGGACAGCGCTTGGCCACCGCCGACAAAACGCTTGTTCGCACCGGGCGCCTCCTTTGCCGGCGCGAGCACCGGCGGCCCGCCTGCGGCCAGATTGAAGCCGAAATTGCACTCGGGCTGCGGCACCCGCGACCAATCCGCCGAGATCGCAAATCGCGCCAGGATGCGAAACGCAAGTTCCAGCTGCACCGGCGGAAACTCATGCGGTGCCGCCAGATACAACAACATGATCTTCTGCAGCTCGGCACGCACCGTGGTATGGGCTTCACGCCCATAGGCGACGACCGGCTTATCGTCGAATTGCTTCAGTTCGGCGAACGCGTACAGGCGGTACAGCGGCGCCCATGCCTTGGGCTCGACGCCGACGAAGCGCAAATAGCGCAGTTTGAAGCGCTCGCTCGCCGCGCGCAGGGACCGCGCCATTGTCTGCGGCATCTGCGGTTCCACGAGCTTTGCGCCCTTTTCGCCGTGCTCGAAGTCGGCGACGCATTGCGCATAGCCTGCGGCCAGCCGGCCCCAGTACTCGCACAGCGCGTCCCAGATGTTGCGCGCAGCCCGGTCCTGCTGATGGATTTTTTTAAAGAACTCATCGAATAGCGGGCCGACATGCGCGGCGGCGGCCTGATCGAGCAAGCGCATCACCGCCAGGCGGTCGTCGCAGGAAAAACCAGGCGTGTCCTTGACCGAAGCAACCCAGTGCGAGATTTGCTCCAGGGTGTCCAGCGACACCTCCTCGGGTAGACCCGCAAGCGCTTCCTGCGCCGCCTGCGCATCGCGCAGCGGATGATCCGGCTTGGCGCCGAATTGCTTGAGCCAATCGAGCATGCCTGTCCCAGGCGCTCGAGCGCTTATTGCCGGATCAACATCACCGGGCAATGCGCAAGGTGCACCGTCTTCGTCGCGACCGACCCGAGCAGCATCCCCGACACCGCACCCATGCCGTGGGTGCCCATGATGATCAGGTCGCATTTGAGCTTCCTCGCCTCGCCCACCAGGCTCTCCGCGATCGGCCCGACCATGATATGCAGGTTGCATTTCAGCTTGGCGCGATCGAACAGTCTTTTCGCGCCGCGCAAGGCGTCCTCGCCTTCCTCGCGATAGTAACGCTGCAGCGCTTCGTGGCCGACAGGTCTGATCAGGCCGCCTAGGGTCGGAACCGGAAGATGCACATAGATCAGGTGCAATTCGGGCGCCTGCCTGCACGCGGCCGCCTGCCGGATCGCCGCCTTGGCCACCTTGGCCGAATGCGACGAACCGTCGACAGCGATCAATATTTTGCTCACGTTATGCTCCTATTCGTTGAAAGCTCTGATCACATGATACACAACAAGCCCTGCCGGATATGCTCGCCCAGATGCGTGGCCTTGGCCAGGCCGGCGAAGCCGAATCCCGCGACCAGCAGACCCGCGGCCAGCCTGACGCGCCGGTTGGAAGTAAAATTGCGCAAGCGTTTGAACGCCATCCCTGCCAGCAGCAAATTGGGCAGGGTGCCGAAACCGAACGCGAGCATCACAGCGGCGCCGCTGGCGGCCCCGCCACTCATCAAAGCGGTCGCCAGCATGCCGTACACCAGGCCGCAGGGCAGCCAGCCCCACAAGCTTCCCAGCGCGAAAGCCTTGGTCAGCGTATCAGCGGGCAGGAGCTTGGTGCCGTAAGGTTGAATCCGGCGCCACAGCCACGCACCCAGCGCCTCCACCCGTGCCAGTTGATTGCCCAGGCCGGCAAGATACAGGCCCAAACCGACCAGCACCAGGTTCGCCAGCACGTAGAGCAGAAGCTGCATCGGCAGGATGTGGTTGAACAACAGCCCGGCGCCACCGATCATGCCCATGATCGCCCCGGCCGCGCCATAGCTCACGATGCGTCCCGCGTTGTACGCCAGATGCAAGTCCCATGTGCGCTGGCGGGTTTGTTGCAGTTGCACCGTGAACGCGCCGACGATGCCCCCGCACATGCCGACGCAATGGACTCCGCCCAGAAGTCCAATCAGGAAGGCGGCTGCAAACCCCGCCGCCATGGTCTAGATGACCTTGGAATAACTCGCGCGCCGGCTTGCTTGGCGCAGGTATTTGTCGAACACCATGCACAGAATGCGCACCAGCAGCCGGCCTCTGGGCGTGACCACGATCCAGTCGCCGTCGATTTCCACCAGCCCGTCCTTGGCATACGCGCGCAACTCCGCCAGCTCGGTGGCGAAATAGCTGGGAAAATCGATCAGGTGCGCGATTCCGATCGCCTCCATCGACACCTCGAAATGGCAGGACAGCGCCTGAATCACGGCGCGCCGCACCAGATCGTCGGCAGTGACTTCGATGCCGCGCATCACCGGCAGCAGGTCATTGTCGAGCCGGTCGTAATACTCGTCCAGGGTGCGCACGTTCTGGCTGTAGGTCGGGCCGATTTTCCCGATCGCCGATACGCCCAATCCGATCAAGTCGCAGTCGCCGTAGGTCGAGTAGCCCTGAAAATTGCGGTACAGGCGGCCTTGCCGCTGCGCCACCGCGAGGTCGTCGTCCGGCTTGGAGAAATGATCCATGCCGATATAGACGTAGCCCGCCTCCAGCAGCGTTTCGATCGCCATGATCATGAGCTGGAGCTTTACCTCGGGCTGCGGCAGGTCGGCATCCAGAATTCGGCGCTGCGGCTTGAACACGGCCGGCAGATGCGCGTAGTTATACAATGCGATGCGATCCGGCGAGCAGGCGATCACCTGCGCCAGCGTCGCGCTGAAACCTTCCAGGGTCTGCTTCGGCAGGCCGTAGATCAGATCGATGTTGACGGATTGGAAGCCGTGCTTGCGCGCCGCTTCGATTACCGTCACCGTCTCTTCCACGCTCTGAATGCGGTTGACGGCGCGCTGCACTTCCGGATTGAAATCCTGCACCCCGACGCTGATGCGGTTCATGCCCAGCTGGCCCAGCAGCGCCACTTTTTCCGCCCCGACCTTGCGCGGATCCACTTCGATCGAAAATTCGCCGTGCGCATCGAGATCGAAGCTCTCGCGTATCATCTGCATCAGCTCGGTGAGTTCGGCTTCGCTCAGAAAAGTCGGCGTGCCCCCGCCCCAATGCATTTGCGTCACGCGCCGCCGGCCGCCCAGCTCGGCGCTCTGCATGCGGATCTCCCGCCCCAAATACTTCAAATACTTATCTGAACGGCCATGGTCCTTGGTGACGATTTTGTTACAGCCGCAGTAATAGCAAATAGTGTCGCAAAACGGCAAGTGGACGTATAATGCGAGCGATCTGGCCATGCCGCCGACGTTTCGTTTCGCCAACCAGCTGCGATACGCGGCCTCGTCGAACGCCTCGACAAAACGGTCTGCGGTCGGATACGAAGTGTAGCGCGGGCCGCTGATATTGAATTTTCTCAATAACTCGGCATCAACCTGGAGGTTATTCTGGGGCGGATTCATGCGTAAGGCAGTTACTTTCATCGGCCAAGTCTGCCGAAATCCAAGACGGAAATGTTGATGTGGATCAAACCAATACTCCCTTACGCGCAGCCGGCATGAGCGCCCCCAAACTAGCCCGCGTAATCGACATACGCGCGCTCAAGAGTGCCTGCTCGAACTGCAGTTTGCGCGAGATGTGCCTGCCGACCGGACTCAGCCAGGACGAGATCGAAAAACTGGACCAAATGGTCTATACGCGCAAACGCGTCAAGCGCGGCGACAGTGTCTATCGTTCCGAAGAGAAATTCGGCTCCCTCTACGCCATACGCAGCGGTTTTTTCAAGACCACCCTGGTGATGGAAGACGGGCGCGATCAGGTCACCGGCTTTCATATGGCCGGCGACATGCTCGGCATGGACGGCATCGGATCGGACCAGCATTCCTGCAACGCCGTCGCGCTGGAAGACAGCGAGGTCTGCGTCATTCCCTACGGCCGCCTGGAAGAACTGTCGCGTGAAATGTTCATGCTGCAGCAGCACTTTCACAAGGTCATGAGCCGCGAAATCGTACGCGAGCACGGCGTGATGCTGCTCCTGGGCAGCATGCGCGCGGAGGAACGGCTGGCGGCGTTTCTGCTCAATCTGTCGCAGCGCTTCACCTCGCGCGGCTATTCTGCCTCTGAATTCAATTTGCGCATGACACGCGAGGAAATCGGCAGCTACCTCGGCCTGAAACTGGAGACCGTCAGCCGTACCTTCTCCAAGTTCCAGGAGGACGGCCTGATCGGTGTGCAGCAAAAGAACATACGCATCCTCGACAGCGAGGGCCTGAAGAGCGTACTCGGCCGCGATCCGGCCTAGCGCCGCGTGACCCCAGGGGGCACGCCCCCTGGCACTTTTCTAGCGGTAGACCAGCACCGGTATCTTGCTGTGGGTCAGCACCTTGTGGGTTTCGCTGCCCAGCAGAACGCCCGATAGTCCGCTGCGGCCGTGCGAGGCCATGAAAATCAGGTCGCACTTCCCCTTCTTCGCCGCGCTGATGATGCCCGCGTAGGGCGTATCCGCCATCACCACCGAGCCGCGGTACTTCAACCCGGCGGCGCGCGCCGCCGCCGCGATGTGCTCCAGGTATTTCTCCCCTGCCTCACGCGCATGGCGCTCGAATTCCTTGGGCGTGGGCATGTCCGGCGGGATGTAATCGCCGAAATAATACGGCTGGAACGGCTCGACCACGTAGCAGCCGGTAACCTCGGCATTGATGCTTTTCGCAAAAACTATTCCGGATTTGATCGCACGCGCCGACAAGTTCGAGCCATCCGTCGGAATCAGTATGTTCTTGAACATGATATCTCCTTGACAGAAGTGATCAGCAGCACCCGCCCGGCTGGCCGCGCCGGGGGCAGCCTTCCGGCCGCTGGGCTTGCGGCAGCGGACAGCGGTTCACCTCGAACGGCGAGCGCTGCAGCAAACAGGTTAGCGCACTCGACGCAGCGGCGAAAGCCCAAAACAGAAAGAAGCCGATCGAATAGACCGCCGTCCGGCCCAAATTCACGGCTTCGCCGAACACCTGCATGTCGCGCGGATCGAACAAGGTGAAGATGATCCCGTCGGCTACCCCGGCAACCAGGAACGCCGGCCACAGGATCCACATCAGTCTCTGCGTCATCGCCCCTCCTCCCTCGGATACTCCTCGCCCGCCGACAATGGCGTGTGAGCGTCGAGCGCCAGTGCGCCCGTCGCGGGCAGCGTCCAGTCCCCCTCTAGGCGCCAGTCGCTCTGCTCCAGAAACACATGCCAGCGCCCGGGCCGCAGCGGCTGCAACTGTCCCTCGTAGACACCCGGCTGCACCATGCTCAGTTTCACTTTCTGGTCCATGCCGGCGCGCGTAGGATGCGCCAGCAGCAGCGTCAGAGCGCCGCTGCGCGCGCCGCCGAGCTGCACCCGCACGCGGCCGTCGACCAGCGTGAGCTCCGCTTTAATGCCCAGGCGCTCGGCGGTCTCGCTGCGCCGCAGCGTCTTGTTGATGCCGAGGCCTTGCTTGTAATAGTCGTCCGCCACCAGCCCGTCATCGCTGCGCACTGCGAGCCAGGCAGTAAAGAAACTGGCGACCACGACTGCCGCCGGACCGGCCATCAGTATCCACGGCCAGGGTTCGCGATACCAGGGTTGTGCGCGCACGCCGTTCGCGTTCATCTCCACCTCATCTGACCAGGAATATCGAGCGCTCGCGCGCCATCAGGGCGGCGTCGTCCGTCGCGCTGACTTCGAATTCGATCTTATGCGACCCGGGCGGCAGCTTGCCCATCTCGATGCGCAGCCGCACCGGCACCATGCGCGTGGTCGCGCCGGGAATCTCCACCGTGTCCGCGTCGGCCACCTGCAAGGTGTCCGCCCCGCTCGCGCGGATGATGAAGTGGTGCGGCTTCTCCTGCGTATTCATGATTTGCAGCTGGTAGATGTTTTCCACCCAGCGGCCGTCGACCTCGCGCGACAAGCTCGCCCGGTCGCGGATCACATCCACCTTGAGCGACACGCGCGTATACAGCGTCACCGCTATCGCCAGGATAATCGCCCACAGGATCGCGGTGTAAATGAGCACGCGGGGGCGCAGCGCGCGCGCGATGATCTGGCGTCCGGTCAGCTTCTGCTGCAGCGCATTCTCGGTGGTATAGCGGATCAGGCCTTTGGGATAACCCATTCTCGCCATCACCTGATTGCAGCCGTCGATGCAGGCCGCGCAGCCTATGCATTCGTATTGCAGTCCATTGCGTATATCGATCCCCGTGGGACAGACCTGAACGCAGATATCGCAGTCGACGCAATGCCCCAGCCCCAGAGACTTGGGTTCGAGTTTGCGCACACGCGGGCCGCGCGGTTCTCCGCGCCCGCGATCGTAGGTAATGACCAGGGTATCCGGATCGAACATGGCGCTCTGGAAGCGCGCATAGGGGCACATGTACTTGCACACCTGCTCGCGCATCCAGCCCGCATTGCCGTAGGTGGCAAAGCCGTAGAACAGCACCCAGAATATCTCCCACGCGCCCAGCGTAGGCGCGCTCGCCCGCGCTGCGGACGCAAACAGGGCGCCGACTTCTGCGCCGAGTTGATGGATGGGCGTGAAGTAGCCGACGAAAGTAAACCCGGTCCACAGCGACAACAGGATCCACAGGCCGTGCTTGGTCGCCTTGAGCGCCAATTTGCGCGCCGACATGGGCGCCTGGTCGAGCCGCATGCGCGCCGAGCGGTCGCCTTCGACTTTGCGCTCGATCCACATGAAGATCTCGGTGTACACCGTTTGCGGGCAGGCGTAACCGCACCACAGCCGCCCGGCGACCGCGGTAAACAGGAACAGCGACAGCGCAGAGACGACCAGCAGTCCGGTGAGGTAGATGAAGTCCTGCGGCCAGAAAACGATGCCGAAGATATAGAACTTGCGCGCGACCAAGTCGAACAGCACCGCCTGGCGCCCGTTCCAGATCAACCACGGCCCGCCGTAGTACACCAGCTGCGTAAGAAATACCAGCGCCCAGCGCCAGCGCGCGAACCATCCGCTCACTGCGCGCGCGTAGATTTCCTTGCGTACTTCGTACAGCGGCTGCTCGACCACCTCTTCCGCTTCGAACAAGTCCGCTTCCTTGGGCCTGTCGTTCACTGCTGTTTGCCTTGAAATATGCCTGCGCACCCCGCCCACGGCGTCCCGGCACCGGGCAGGGGCGCGGGCGCTTCGAATTCGGCCAGTATATTGCGGCGCGCCCGGACTGGGGCTGCGCCGCGCCTACTGCGCACCGGGTTTGGCCGGCGGCGCGGCAGCCTCTACTGAATTCGAAAGGCCCCAGACATAAGCGGCGAGGATGTGCACCTTGGCCTCGCCCAGGAGTTCCTTTTGCGCCGGCATGGTGCTCATGCGGCCCTTGCTGATAGTCTCGATCAGCGAGGGTTCGTCTGCGCCATAGAGCAGGGTCACCTTAGTGAGGTTTTCCGCACCTATGGCCGGATTACCTTTCGCTTCCGGACCGTGGCAGGCTACGCAGGTGGTTGCAAATTTCTCCTTGCCGCGCGCCGCGCGCAGTGGATCGTTGGTCCTACCATTGAGCGAGAGCACGTAGTGGGCCATGTCCTTGACCCCGTCGTCGCCCAGCACCGGACCCCAGGGAGGCATCACGGCCTGCCGGCCTTTCAGGATCGTCTCCTTGATCGTCTCCGGCTCGCCGCCATAGATCCAGTCCGCATCGGTCAGGTTCGGGTAACCTTTGCCGCCACGCGCATCCGACGAGTGGCATTGCGCACAATTGTTCAGGAACAGCTTTTGCCCGAGCGCACGCGCCGCAGGATCGGCCGCCAGCTGTTTCAAATCGGTCTTGGCATATTTGTCGTAAATCGGCGCCGACTGTGCCTCGACCTTGGCCACCTCTTCTTCATATTGCTTTTTCGACGTCCATCCGTACGAACCGCTGTAGGTGCCCAGCCCCGGATAAAGCGCGAGGTAAGCCAAGGCGAAGATGATGGTTATGTAGAACAGCCAGATCCACCAGCGCGGCAGCGGGTTGTTGAATTCGACCAGATCCTCGTCCCAGGCATGCCCCGTCGTCTCCACCTTCGACCCGGATACTTTGCGCGTACTCATCACCTGCAACAGCACGCCGCAGGCGATGATGCTCACGATCGTGATGATGCTGATATAGACGCTCCAGAAACCACCGGTGAAATCGCTCATTTCCGCTCTCCGTATTCGATCGCTTCGTCCTCTTCATCGAATGGCAGGCGCGCCGCTTGGTCGAATGCCGCCTTGCTGCGTCCGCTGTAGGCCCAGAGGACAATGGCTATGAATATCGCGAACGAGACCACGGTAATGACACTGCGCAGCGTGTTGATATCCATGGCTACCTCACCGTCTTGAGCGCGGTGCCGAGCACCTGCAGGTAGGCGATCAAGACATCCTGCTCGGTCTTGCCGGCGAGTTGTTTGCGCGCGCCGGCGATGTCTTCATCGCTGTAGGGCACGCCGATGCTGCGCAGCGCGCGCATCTTGGCCTCGATGTCGTCGCTGCGCGCCTGGGTTTTGGCGAGCCAGGGATAGCCGGGCATATTCGATTCCGGCACCAGATCGCGCGGATTGTTGAGGTGGGTGCGGTGCCAGTCGTCGCTGTACTTGCCGCCGACGCGCTGCAGGTCCGGCCCGGTGCGCTTGCTGCCCCACTGGAACGGATGGTCGTAGACGAACTCGCCCGCCACCGAGTAGTGGCCGTAGCGCTCGGTCTCGGCGCGGAACGGCCGGATCATCTGCGAGTGGCAGTTGTAGCAGCCTTCGCGCAGGTAGATATCGCGCCCGGCCAGCTGCACCGGCGTGTAGGGCTTCAATCCGGCCACCGGTTCAGTGGTGGATTTCTGAAAATACAGCGGCACGATTTCCACCAAACCGCCGACCGCCACCACCAGGATGATCAGCACGATCATCAGGGCGTTGTTCTTCTCGATCATCTCGTGACTGAAATTCATGATTTCTCTCTCCGCTCAGGCGTGCGCTGGCGCAACCGCCGGGATGGTGGCGTTCACCGCCTGTCGGCCTGCTACCGTCTTCCACACGTTGTAGGCCATCACCAGCATGCCGCCGAGATACAACAGGCCGCCGAGCAGGCGTATGGTGTAGAAAGGATAGGTCGCCTTGACGCCCTCGACGAAGGTATAGGTGAGCGTGCCGTCGTCGCTGACCGCACGCCACATCAGGCCCTGCATCACACCGGCGATCCACATCGAGGCGATGTAGAGCACGATGCCGATCGTGGCCATCCAGAAATGCGTGTTGATGAGCGGCACGCTGTGCATCTCGGTGCGCCCGAACAGGCGCGGGATCAAATAATAGATCGATCCCATGGTTACCAGACCGACCCAGCCGAGCGCCCCCGAATGCACGTGGCCGATGGTCCAGTCGGTATAGTGCGACAGGGCATTCACGGTCTTGATCGACATCATCGGCCCCTCGAACGTCGACATGCCATAAAACGACAAGGACACGATGAGGAACTTGAGGATGGGGTCCTGGCGCAGTTTGTGCCAGGCGCCGGACAGGGTCATCATGCCGTTGATCATCCCGCCCCAGGAGGGCGCCAGCAGGATCAGCGAGAACACCATGCCGATCGACTGCGCCCAGTCCGGAAGCGCGGTGTAGTGCAAGTGGTGCGGACCCGCCCACATGTAGGTAAAGATCAGCGCCCAGAAATGCACCACCGACAGCCGGTAGGAATACACCGGGCGGCCAGCCTGCTTGGGAACGAAGTAGTACATCATGCCGAGGAACCCGGCCGTCAGGAAAAAGCCGACTGCGTTATGTCCGTACCACCATTGCACCATGGCGTCCTGCACCCCGGCGTAGGCCGAGTAGGATTTCCACAACGTGACCGGAACCTCGGCGCTGTTGACCAGGTGCAGCAATGCGATCGTCAGGATAAAGGCGCCGAAAAACCAGTTCGCGACGTAGATATGCGGCGTTCGGCGTTTGGCGATGGTGCCGAAGAACACGACGGCGTAGGCCACCCACACCAGGGTAATCAGAATGTCGATCGGCCATTCGAGTTCGGCATACTCCTTGCCGGTGGTGTAGCCCAGCGGCAGCGTCACCGCAGCGAGCACGATCACCGCCTGCCAGCCCCAGAACGTGAAAGCCGCGAGGCCGCCCGCAAACAGGCGCACGTGGCAGGTGCGCTGGACCACGTAGTAGGAACTGGCGAACAGCGCAGAACCGCCAAAAGCAAAGATCACGGCGTTGGTGTGCAGCGGTCGCAATCGTCCGTAGGTGAGCCAGGGAATGTTGAAATTGAGCTCGGGCCAGCGCAGCTGCGCCGCGATCACCACCCCCACCAGCATGCCGACAATGCCCCACACCACCGTCATCAGCGCGAACTGCCTGACTACCGTGTAGTTGTATGTATTCGTCTTGTCCATGCGCGTCTCGCTGTAATCGATTGACAAAAACCCGCTTGCGCTGAATATGCC
>JAJZUN010000032.1 GCA_021848555.1 Pseudomonadota bacterium
CGTCAACATGTCCAAGGACAACATCGAGAACGCCGCCAAGCGCGGCGCGGGCGCGCTCGAAGGCGCCAATTACGAGGAGGTGCGCTATGAAGGCTACGGCATCGCCGGCGCGGCGGTGATGGTCGACTGCCTCACCGACAACCGCACCCGCACCGTGGCCGACGTGCGCCATGCCCTGGTCAAGCACGGCGGCAACCTGGGCACCGACGGCTCGGTCGGTTTCATGTTCAAGCACTGCGGCCAGTTCATTTTCGCGCCGGGCACGAGCGAGGACAAGGTGATGGAGGCGGCGCTGGAGGCGGGTGCCGAGGACGTGCTTACCAACGAGGACGGCTCGGTCGAGGTGATTTGCGGGCCTTACGATTTTTCCGCGGTGAAACAGGGGCTGGAAAAGGCCGGGCTCAAGGCCGAGCTGGCCGAAATCACCATGAAACCGCTGAGCGAAACCGTGCTGAGCGGCGACGACGGGGCGCGCATGCAGAAGCTGCTCGACGCGCTGGAGGTGCTCGACGACGTGCAGGAAGTCTATACCACGGCGATGATAGACGAGTAGCTCCGGCGCAAGGCTATAATCAGCCGATGGCCGATCATCCCCTAACAATACTCGGCATAGACCCCGGCCTACGCGTCACCGGCTTCGGGATCATCGGCAAGAACGGCAGCAAGCTCGCCTATATCACCAGCGGCTGCATCAAGGCGCCGGAGGCCGATCTGCCCGGCAGGCTCAAGACCATACTGGAGGGCCTGCGCGAAGTGATCCAGGCGCATCAGCCGCAGCAGGTCGCGATCGAAAAAGTGTTCGTCAACGTCAATCCGCAATCCACGCTGCTGCTCGGCCAGGCCCGCGGCACGGCCATCTGCGCCGCGGTGCTGGAGAGCCTGCCGGTGGCCGAATACACCGCGCTGCAGGTGAAACAGGCGGTGGTCGGGAACGGGCATGCGAAAAAGGAACAGGTGCAGGAAATGGTGCGGCGCCTGCTGCGCCTGCCGGGCAATCCCAGCCCGGATGCGGCCGACGCGCTCGCCTGCGCCATTTGCCACGCGCACGGCGGCCAGGGTCTGGGGGCGATCGTGACCTCAGGCTACCGCGTGAAAAGGGGGCGGCTCGTATGATAGGAAGATTGAGCGGCGTGCTGCTGGAAAAGACCCCGCCGCAGGTGATGCTGGAAGTGCAGGGCGTGGGCTACGAGATCGACGTGCCCATGAGCACCTTTTACAACCTGCCCAATGTAGGCGAGCGCGTGACCCTGTACACCCATCTGCAGGTGCGCGAAGACGCGCACCTGCTCTACGGTTTCGGCAGCGAGTCCGAACGCAGGGCGTTCCGCCAGTTGCTGAAAATCAGCGGCGTCGGCGCGCGCACCGCGCTGTCCCTGCTCTCGGGCATGAGCGTCGCCGATCTGGTGCAGGCGGTGGCGGCGCAGGAAAGCGGGCGGCTGACCAAGGTGCCCGGCATAGGCAAGAAGACCGCGGAGCGGCTGCTGCTCGAACTGAAGGGCAAGCTCGGCGCCGAACTCACGGCCGGGGTCGCGGTCAACCGCGCCGCGCCGGCGTCCAGCGACGTGCTCAACGCGCTGCTCTCGCTCGGCTACAACGAGAAAGAGGCGCTTTATGCGCTCAAACACCTGCCCGAAGGCTTGAGCGTGTCGGACGGGATCCGCCAGGCGCTCAAGTCGCTGGCCAAGGGGTGATTAGATGCAATCTGATTACCGAATTTGGCAATTCGACCTGGATTCTGGTCAATCAACTCGCTGCTTTGTTGAATGGAAAGTTGAACATTTATCTGAGAGGCATGGATGACCCCGCTTTTCACCGCGCTTGCCCAGCGCGTCGCGGCGTGGCGCTCCACCGGTTATTCGTGCGAGAGTTACCCCGCCATTGGCGAGGTTCTGGCGTGGGTGAGTTCCACAGACGATGGAAGCAGTCTGCGTTTTCTGCGCCGGCCTCAGGTAAGAGCGCTTGAGACTTACTGGTATTTGCGCCTGGTCGAAGATACTGCTCACATCTTCGATCTTTACCGCGAGTTCTACCCTAAACAATCCGAGTTGCTCGCGGCTTTGGGGCTCGATCACGAGAAGATTCGCGCCTACGTGCTCGACGAGGGTATCGACGCGTTATGGGAGCGTATCCGCAGCGACGACGGTTTCGTGCATGATTTCAAACTGGAAGCGCTGCGCGAAACGCTCACCCTCGCTTATCCCAGCTACATTCTCGCGCTCGCAATGGGAGCGGGCAAGACCATACTGATGGGGGCGATCGCCGCGACCGAGTTCGCCATGGCGATCGAGTACCCCAAAGGACCGTTCGTCGCCAACGCACTTGTGTTCGCACCCGGCAAGACCATTATCGAATCCTTGCGCGAACTGTTGCGGATGCCCTACGAATGTATCCTTCCGCCGCGGCTGCACAAATCCTTTGCCGCATCGGTGAAATTCACCTTTACTCGCGACGGGGAAAAAACCATCCCGGTGGTGCCGGGTTCACTGTTCAACGTTATAGTAACCAACACGGAAAAAATACGGATTCAGAAGGAAACGATCCGCAAGAGCGATATCGGCGCGCTGTTCAATCCCGCACGCGAGGACGAAGCGCGCGCCGAAGTTGCCAACCTGCGCCTGCAGGCAATTGCCGCGCTGCCGCATCTGGCGGTGTTCTCCGACGAGGCTCACCATACCTACGGCCAGTCGCTCGACTCCGAGTTGAAGAAGGTGCGCAAGACCGTCGATTATCTGGCGCAGAACACTAACGTCGTATGCGTGGTCAACACGACGGGCACGCCCTATTATCAGCGTCAGCCTTTGAAGGACGTGGTTATCTGGTACGGCCTCTCGGAGGGCATACGCGAGAACATCCTCAAGGATCTCGCAGGCAGCATTCAGTCTTACGAATTTGATGGCAACGCGGCGGCCTACCTCGAACACGTCATCGCGGATTTTTTCATGGACTATGGCGAGGTGTGCCTGCCCAACGGCGCACCGGCGCGGTTAGCGATCTATTTTCCGCAGACCGACGATCTCAAGGAACTTAAACCGGTCATTGACGCGGCGCTCGTACGCGCCGGGCGCTCGCCCGCCGAGTGTCTGGTCAATACCTCCGACGACACGCTCACCAAGCCGCAGGACATTGACGCCTTCAACCGGCTGAACGATCCGGCCGCGCCGCATCGCGTGATCCTGCTGGTGAACAAGGGTACCGAAGGTTGGAATTGTCCAAGCCTGTTTGCCTGCGCATTGGCGAGAAAACTCAAGTCCTCCAATAATTTCGTGCTGCAGGCGGCATCGCGCTGCCTGCGCCAAGTGCCGGGGAACAACGTCAAAGCCCGCGTCTATCTCTCGTCCGACAATTACGGGGTGCTCGACCGCCAGTTGCAGGAGACTTACGGCGAAACGATCTCCGACCTCAACCATGCTGGTCAGGAACGGCGCAGCGCGAGGATCGTGCTGCGCAAGCTCGCGATTCCGCCGCTCGTGATCATGCAAACCCGCCGTACGGTGGTGACAACGCCGACCGAGGCGAAGCCACTCGTGCTATTTCGTCCTGGTACGAGTGATGCCGGGAGCCTTACCCGCGCGACCTATACCCTGTCCAAACAGGAATCGAGCTACAACGTGCTGACGCAGGTGGGCGATACGGTCGAAATCGCCGCATCCTCAGGTGAGATCGGCTCCTACGAAGCCGCGGTTGAACTGGTGGCGCGCTATCGCCTGGATGTCTGGGCAGTGTACGACGAGCTGCGGCGCCTCTACGGTGAAGCAGACATTTCCCCAGGTGATCTCGCCGCTCTTGGTGCGCAGGTCGAAGCGCAGCGAGCGGGCTACGAAATCAGTGAGGAGCAAGTCGAAGTCGCGCTCGCTTTGGTCAAGCCAGAGGGTTTCGACCACTCGCTCGATGCGGGCGGCACTGAGGTCTATACGGCCGAGATCGTCTACCCGAAGGATCGAGAGCATCTGCTCGCCAGGTTCGATGCATGGAGCGGCAAGGCCGGCCCTTTCGGTTTTCACTATGCACCCTACAATTTCGATTCGCAGCCGGAGATGGTTTTTTTCGAGCAAATGCTGGAGCAGTTGAGGCTGCATCCCGACGCGGTGGAGGATATTTACTTTACCGGAGCGATTGCCGATCCGGGCAAGACCGATTTCTTCGTCGAGTACAAAGATGACAAGGGGAAATGGCGCCGCTATACGCCTGACTTCGTTATTCGCAGAAAACCCGCCGCCGGCGAGACCACCGGCCGCGCCTACATCATCGAAGTGAAAGCCGAGCGCGAGCGTGATCACCCAGTAGACGGAGACAAGGGCAGAAAGGCGTTGGCGCTCAAGCGCTGGGTGGATCTCAACC
Source organism: Pseudomonadota bacterium (assembly GCA_021848555.1). The sequence goes on from JAJZUN010000032.1 coordinate 4,339, forward strand.
CCGAGCGCCTGCGCTACCAGATGATCTTCACCGCTACCGACGCCGTGTCTTTCGATCAGACCAAAGCGGTACGGGAATTTGTGGCTGGCCACGATTTTGGTGATGGTGCCGGGAAGGGCGCTTAGTTCTCTGGGATCGGGTGGTTAGCCCTGATCTAACAAGGTTGTTAGACTGTAATGGACAGCTCAAGCCCGTTAAGACTTGGGCCGGCTTCCTTTAATTAGCAACAGTCTTATTAAAGGTAGTTTGGTAGCTACTGTGCAATGGCATAAGTAATTAGTGTCTTTTCATTAGAAAAAGAACTCTTAAGTTGGTATTAGGCTAACCAAAAGTGCAATCAACTTGACTTTAATGATACTTTAATGTAGTTTAGTCTCCTCATTATATATTTATTGTATTTTGAAGCCAGAAGATATTCAGAGTACTCGAGCAGGTGAGGCTTCGCGCCAAGCAACAGGTTATTGGGCATATATACCCAAGCCGTTGCCGCCGGAACTCGCCTATTCGCCATTGCTGATCAGGCTGCTCGACGAAGCCCGGGGTACGCTGGGCGAATTGGCCGGCCTTGGCAGAACACTGCCCAATCCGTGGATCCTCGTGCGTCCTGCCGTCCGACGAGAAGCAGTGTTGTCCTCCCGCATTGAGGGCACGATTTCAACGCTGGGCGACCTGTACCGATACGAAGCGGAGCCTCAGGATGCGGCGCAGTACGCAGATGTACGGGAAGTGCATAACTACGTCGTGGCGCTGGAGTACGGCCTGGAACGGCTGGCGACTCTGCCCGTCAGCTTGCGTCTGATACGCGAGTTGCACGAACGCCTGATGCGTGGCGTGCGCGGGGACCGCGCATTGCCGGGCGAGTTTCGCACGACACAGAATTGGATCGGGCCGCCTGGTGCGACGCTGGTCGAGGCAACCTATGTGCCGCCGCCGGTAGTGCAGATGCATGAAGCGCTAGACGCCTTGGAGCGCTACCTGCATGCCGATACGGACACGCCGCCGCTGGTGCGCCTTGCGCTGATCCACTCTCAATTCGAGATGATCCACCCGTTTGTGGACGGCAACGGCCGGGTGGGGCGTCTTCTCATCGTGCTGCTGCTGGTGCACTGGGGCCTGCTACCCCAGCCACTCCTGTACCTGAGCGCATTTTTCGAACGCTACCGGGATGACTATTACCGCGGGCTGCTCGGCGTGAGTCACAAGGGTCAATGGGAGGGATGGGTGGAGTTCTTCCTGCGCGGCGTACGCGAGCAGGCGCGCGATGCCCTCGAATCAGCGCGCGTGATCATCGATCTGCGCGAGAAGTACCGGGCTATGCTGGCCGGTGGGCGCACATCGAGGATCGCGCTAGATGTGGTCGAAGAACTGTTCGCCAACCCGTGGGTATCAGCACCGATGGTCCGGGACCGGATGAAAGTTACTTTCCGTACCGCGCAAAAGGCTGTCGACAAGCTGGTGAAACTCGGTATCCTGCGCGAGATGACCGGCCAGCGCCGCTATCGCATCTGGCAGGCGTATGACATCGTGCAGGTTCATTCCAAGGAAACGCGGGACACCGAGGTCAAGGCACCATGACTGAAAAAAAGAGCGTCAAGATAACAGCTGCCAAGGGCCGGCCCATGCTCACCTGGGTGGGCAAGCGCCCGCTCTCGCACGTCACCGCTTTTCCGGCCCAACACATAGAAACCTTCGAGCCGAAGGGCGGAGGGAAACAAGACGACTGGACGGACTGGCCCGCCGCCTATCCGCGCGGCGGGCTGCTGTTCCACGGCGATAATAAGGAAGTGCTAGGGCATCTACTCGCCAACGGTTTTCGCGGCAAGGTCAAGTTGATCTACATAGATCCGCCATTTGATTCCGGCGCGGACTACGTGCGCAAAGTGTCCCTGCGCGGCCCCAAGGGCACGGCTAAGATCGATGGGGAAAGCTACGCGCTTGGCGAGCAGATCCAGTACACCGATATCTGGGCGAACGACAACTATCTGCAGTTTATGTTTGAGCGCCTAATGCTTCTGCGAGAGCTCTTAGCCGACGGTGGTATGTTTTTCTTGCATTGTGATAGCGCCAAGAACTCTCACCTGCGTTGTTTGCTAGATGAAGTGTTTGGTACAGATGCATTCGTCAATGAAATTATATGGAGCTACAGACGCTGGCCCTCCAACACGCCTGCTTTTCAGCAGATGCATGACACGATACTTTGTTACACGAAAGAGATAGCAAAAAAGCGCACGTTCAACGTTAAATACGAAGACGCGTCGGAAAGCTACATGAAGCGCTTTGGCGGGAAGACGCAACGCCTAGACGAAGAAACGCGGACCCGTAAGATAACGGTGGATGAAGAAACGAAAGGGATGCCACTTCGGGATGTTTGGGATCTGTCTATTTTGGCCGGCTTCAAGGCCGAGCGTACAGAGTATCCAACTCAAAAGCCGGAGGAACTACTACACAGGATTATTGACATATGTTCTGCGCAAGGCGATCTTGTGTTGGATTGCTTCGTTGGCTCGGGCACTACCGCTGCAGTCGCTCAAAAACTTGGCCGCCGCTGGATTGGTTGCGACATCAACAAGGGTGCAATCCAGACTACGGCCAAGCGTTTACAGGGCATCATCCAGGAGCAAATTGAATCCGAGAACGCGAAGGGCAAGCAAGGCAAGCTGGGGTTGAAACATGAAACCAGCGAGATTGCGGCGGCGTTGCCGGCGCAAAGCGCGTTCACGGTCTGGCGGGTCAACGATTACGACCTCGCCATCCAGCACAATGAAGCAGTCAATCTCGCCTGCGAGCACATCGGCATCGAGCGCACGCGCGCCGACGGATTCTTCGACGGCACGCTGGGCAAGTCGCTGGCCAAGATCATTCCCCTTGGCCATCCGCTCTCTCCGCTCGATCTCGAAGAGGTAAAGCGCGAGTTGGAGGCGCGGCCCGAGGAGGACAGGCCGGTGACGGTAGTGTGTCTGGGGAAGGAATACGCCGCCGATAACTGGCTCGATGACTGGAACCGGCTGCGCAAAGGCAAGGATGCGGTGAACAGGATCAGCGTGATCGAACTGCGCACCGACGCGAAGTACGGCAAATTCATGGAGCACAAGCCGGCTCGGGCGAAAATCAAGGTTGCGCGCAAGAAGGATCTACTGACGGTTGAAATTCAGGACTTCATCTCGCCGGCGATCATAGAGCGGCTGCAATCCCAAGCCGGGGTGCTGAGCCCGAAGATCGAGGACTGCCGCGCCATGATCGACTGCGTAATGATCGATACGGCCTTCGACGGCAAGGTATTCAATGTCGCGCTTTCGGACGTGCCGGAGAAGAAGACAGACCTTGTGGCGGGGCGCTACGAAATGCCCGCGCCTCCCGCCAAAGGCAAGTCTGGCAAGACCACGGTAGCGGTGAAGATCATTGACATGCTGGGCGAGGAAGTGCTCGAGGCCTTCGACTTATGAAGCCATCATCCTCCGTCGCACCCATTACTCGGTCTAGATCGGCCCCGGCGCTCTTGCCAAAAATGGTATGCCAATTCATCGGATAATCAGGCGGTGAGAGACTCTCCGAAAATAAATGTCAAAGAATATGCATATAGTTCTGGTGCGACGCGGTGCTCTGGGATTCCGCCTTGCGCGCATGGAAAGCTTCGCTGTCAGGTGCGACAGGCGCGGCGAGTAAAATAGCGCATGGCCATTGAAACCGACCGACTGATCGCCGCCGATCCCGCCTCGCCCCAGGAGGAGGCGCTCGAACGCGCGCTGCGGCCCAAGGTTTTGTCCGAATACGTCGGCCAGGAGAAAATCCGCGGCCAGCTTTCGATTTTCATCGAGGCGGCGCGCCAGCGCAAAGAGTCGCTCGATCACGTGCTGCTGTTCGGGCCGCCCGGCCTGGGGAAGACGACGCTGGCGCACATCATCGCGCGCGAGATGGGGGTCAACCTGCGCCACACCTCGGGCCCGGTGCTCGAGCGCCCGGGCGATCTCGCGGCCCTGCTCACCAACCTTGAACCGAACGACGTGCTGTTCATCGACGAAATCCACCGCCTGTCGCCGGTGGTGGAAGAGATTCTGTATCCGGCGCTGGAGGATTTTCAGCTCGACATCATGATCGGCGAAGGACCGGCGGCGCGCTCGGTCAAGCTCGATCTGCCGCCGTTCACCCTGGTCGGCGCCACCACCCGCGCCGGCATGCTCACCAACCCTCTGCGCGACCGCTTCGGCATCGTCGCGCGGCTGGAGTTCTACAGCGCGCCGGAGCTGCAGCAAATTGTGAGCCGCTCGGCCGGCCTGCTCAAGGTCGAGGTGGCCGCCGAAGGTTCGCTCGAAATCGCGCGGCGCTCGCGCGGTACGCCGCGCATCGCCAACCGGCTGTTGCGCCGCGTGCGCGACTACGCCGAGGTCAAGACGAAGAGCGGCGTGAGCCGCGAGGTGGCGGACGCGGCGCTGAAAATGCTCGACGTCGACGCGCTCGGCCTGGATATGATGGACCGCAAACTGCTGCTGGCCGTGATCGAGAAGTTCGCCGGCGGCCCGGTGGGCGTGGACAATCTCGCCCACGCGATCGGCGAAGAGCGCGACACCATCGAGGATGTGATCGAGCCCTTCCTGATCATGCAGGGCTATTTGCAGCGCACGCCGCGCGGCCGCGTCGCCACGCTCTCGACTTATCGCCATTTCGGCCTGGCGCCGCCGAATACGGGCGGCAACGGCGATCTGTGGAACGGTCCGGGTGAATCCTGAGGTCAGACCGGCGCCGCTGTTTGCCTGGCCGGTGCGCGTCTACTACGAGGATACCGACACCGGGGGCGTCGTGTATTACGCCAATTACCTGAAGTTCTTCGAGCGCGCGCGCACCGAATGGCTGCGCAGTTTCGGCCTGAATCAGGATAAACTGGCGCGAGAGGAGGGTCTGATTTTCGTGGTGCGGCGGGCGCTGCTCGATTTCGTGCGCCCGGCGCGGCTGGACGACCTGCTCGAAATCACGGTTGAACCGCTGAAGCTGGCGCATGTCTATGTGGATCTGGCCCAGGAAGCGCGCTGCGGCGCCCAGGTGCTGGCGCGCGTGCAAATACGCGTGGCCTGCCTCGCGCAGCGCAGCTTCAAGCCCGTTCCGCTACCGCAATCCCTACGCGAGTCGATAACAACATGAACGTAACCCAAGACCTGTCGATACTGTCCCTGATCACCAATGCCAGCGTGCTGGTGCAGCTGGTGATGGCGCTGCTCTTGGTGGTCTCGTTCATGAGCTGGCTGTTCATATTCCGCAAGCTGTTCGCCATCCGCCAGGCGGGGATACAGACGGAGAAATTCGAGCGCGATTTCTGGAGCGGCAGCGACATGAACGGCCTGTACCAGAGCGCGGTCAACGACCGGCATCGCGCCGGTTCGCTGGAGCGCATTTTCGAGGCGGGCTTCCGCGAATTCGCCAAGCTGCGCGCGCAGCGAGGCGCCGACCCCAGCATCCCGGTGGAGGGTGCGCGCCGCGCCATGCGCGCCACCTATCAGCGCGAGATGGACAATCTGGAGCGCCACCTGTCGTTTCTTGCCTCGGTCGGCTCGGTCAGCCCCTACGTCGGTTTGTTCGGCACGGTGTGGGGCATCATGAATGCGTTTCGCGGCCTGGCGAATGTCAACCAGGCGACGCTGGCGCATGTCGCGCCGGGGATCGCCGAGGCGCTGATCGCCACCGCCATCGGCCTGTTCGCCGCGATTCCGGCGGTGATTGCGTACAACCGCTACGCGCACGACATCGACCGCCTCGCCATCCGCTTCGAGAGCTTCATCGAGGAGTTCTCCAACATCCTGCAGCGCCAGTCCGGCGTCGGCAAATAGGGAAGCTGGCGATGCCGCGTTCGCGCCGTGCCATGAGCGAGATCAACGTCGTGCCCTATATCGACGTGATGCTGGTGCTGCTGGTGATTTTCATGATCACTGCGCCGCTGGTGAATCCGGGCGTGGTCGAGCTGCCCTCGGTGGGCAAGTCCGCGCAGCCGCCCGAGCTGCCGCTGGAGGTGGTGATCAAGGCCGATGCATCGCTCCTGCTGCGCGAAAGAAGCAAGACCGCGGCGAGCGAGCGCGCGGTGTCAACCGCGGAGCTGGTCGCGGCGTTGCAGCAAAAGCAGAAGACGCACCCGGATCAGGCGGTGGTGATCGCCGCGGACAAGGATGTGCGCTATGAGGAGGTGCTCAAGGTGATGGACGAACTGCAGAAGCAGAATGTGCGCAAGGTCGGCCTGCTGGTGAGGCCCGCGGCGCGATGAGCGTGGCGGCCGGCGCGTTGCCGTTCGAGGAACCGGGCAAGGTTCCCTCCGCGGTTCTTGCGCTGCTGGTGCATGTGCTGCTGGCGCTGTTCCTGTTCTTCGGCGTGCACTGGCAGAGCCGGCAGCCGGAGGCGGTAACGGTCGAGTTGTGGGCGAGCCTGCCCGCGCCGGTGGCGCCCCAGATCAAGCCCGCGCCGCTACCCGAGCCCCAGCCCGAGCCGAAAGTCGAAGTCAGGCCTGAGCCCAAGGTCGAGAAAGCGATCGAGCCGCCCAAACCCGACATCGCGCTGGAAAAGAAAAAGGAAATCAAGAAAGACGTGCCGAAAAAAGCGGAGCCGAAGCCGGTCAAGCCGGAACCCAAGCCGGCGCCCAAGCTGAATCTGGACCGAAGCAAGGAAATACGCGCGCAGGCTGATCGCGAGATTGCCGATGTGAGAAAGAATCTGGATCAGGAAAGTATCCTCAATAAGATTTCGCGCGATGCGGCAACTGCGACCGCAAGAGCCGATGACGCGTACATCGGCAAGCTCAAAGGCAAGATCAAGAGCAACATCGTGCTGCCGCCGGATATCCCTGGCAATCCGGAGGCGATTTTCGATGTGGTGCAGCTGCCCACCGGCGAAATCATGTCGGTCAAGCTGCGCAAATCCAGCGGTCACAAGGCTTACGACGCGGCGGTAGAGCGGGCCATACTGAAATCATCGCCTTTACCCAAGGCCGACCGGCCGGAGCAGTTCCAGCGCAGCCTGGAGATCAAATTCCGGCCCCTGGACTGAATCAGGCCCGGCGCTGCGGGTATAATTGCTTGAATACTTTTTCAGGATACTAGATGCGCTTCGTATTTCGTTCAGTGTTGCTGCTGCTCGCGCTGCTCAGCTTCGGCGCGCAGGCGCAGCTGTCGATCGAAATCACCGGCGGCGGCGCCAACCAGATCCCGATCGGCGTGCTGCGCTTCGCCGGCGAGCAGGTCCTGCCGCAAAGCATCAGCGACATCGTCGAAGCCGATCTGCAAAGGAGCGGGCGCTTCCGCATGCTGTTCGCGGGCAACGTCGAGCCGCTGCCGACCGAGGTGGCGCAGGTCAATTTCGCCGACTGGAAGAGCCGCAGCGCCGACGCCCTGGTGATAGGCAGCGTGGCGCGCCTGGCCGACGGCCGCTTCGAAGCGCGGTTTCGCCTGTTCGACGTGCCCAAGCAGACCCAGATCGGCGGTGTGGCCTTTACCCTGAACGCGCAGCAGGTGCGCACCACCGCGCACCGCATCGCCGACCTGATCTACGAGAAGCTGACCGGCGATCGCGGCGTATTTTCCACGCGCATCGCTTATGTGGTGAAGCAGGGGAGCCGGTTCGAGCTGCAGATCGCCGATGCCGACGGGGCCGGCGCGCAGACCGCGCTCGCCTCGCGCGAGCCTATCATGTCGCCCGCCTGGTCGCCCGACGGCACGCGCCTCGCCTATGTCTCGTTCGAGAACAAGAAACCGGTGGTCTACGTGCATTCGCTGGTCTCCGGGCAGCGCCAGGCGGTGGCGAATTTCAAGGGCTCAAACAGCGCACCCGCCTGGTCCGCCGACGGCAAGCAGCTCGCGGTGGTGCTGTCCAAGGACGGCGGTTCGCAGATTTACCTCATCGGCGCCGACGGCAGCAATCCGCGCCGCATCACCAATACCGGTTCAATCGACACGGAGCCCTACTTCTCGCCCGACGGGCAATCGATTTACTTTACGTCCGACCGCGGCGGCAGCCCGCAGATTTACCGCATGGGCGCGGCCGGCGGCGAGGCCACGCGCGTGACCTTCGACGGTAACTACAATGTATCGCCGCGCGTGTCCGGCGACGGCAAGACCTTGGTCTATATTGCGCGCGAAGGCGGCCGCTTTCAGTTGAAATCGTTCGATCTGGCGAGCCGGCAGACGCAGGGGCTCACCGACGGGCAGCACGATGAATCGCCCAGTTTCGC
>JAJZUN010000033.1 GCA_021848555.1 Pseudomonadota bacterium
CGAGCGCAGTGCACAACTGACCGCCCTCGATACCCTCTCGTTTCTCGCCGCGCTGCGCACCGCGTTCGGCGACCGCCTGGGCGCGTTCGTCGAAGCGGGCGAGCGCAGCGCATTCCCGCTCGCGTTGCGTTACCGGCGCGAGGAAACGCAAGCGCACAGCCTCGCCGTGGGCAATGCGGCGCAAACCCTGCATCCGGTCGCCGGACAGGGGTTCAACCTGGGCCTGCGCGACGCCTGGGAACTCGCGCGTCTTGCGCATGCCGCACGCGATCCGGGCAGCGAGCGTTTCATCGGCGCCTATCGGCGCACGCGCGCGCTGGACCGCCGCGCCGGCATACGCTTCACCGACAGCCTGGTCGGCTTGTTTTCCAATTCCGACCCCCTGCTCAAGCTTGGCCGCGGCGCGGGTCTGCTGGCGCTCGACCTGCTGCCGTTCGCCCGCCGCTTCATCGCGCGGCGCATGATTTTCGGCGCACGCGGACTGCCTTGACGCAATTTATTTATTTGCGCTGCAGGCGTGAATATTTCGATTTTTCTTCGTCTGCGATTGGGTATAGAATTGCTTCCCCTCCCGCAAAAAACTCTAGAACGAAATGAGAATTGGACCCCACGTGCTGCGCAACAATCTATTCGTTGCGCCGATGGCCGGGGTCACGGATAGGCCGTTCCGCCAGCTGTGCAAGACATTCGGCGCCGGCATGGCGGTGTCCGAGATGGTCGCTTCCAACTCTCTTTTGTGGGGCAGCGAAAAGACGCGGCGCCGCGCCAATCACGCAGGCGAGCCCGATCCGATTTCGGTGCAAATCGCCGGCGCGGACCCGAAGATGATGGCTGAGGCGGCCAGTTACAACGTCGGCGAGGGTGCGCAGATCATCGACATCAACATGGGCTGCCCGGCGAAGAAGATCTGCAACGTGATGGCCGGCTCGGCGCTGCTGAAGGATGAGCCGCTGGTCGGCCGCATTCTCGAATCCGTGGTGCGCGCGGTGGACGTGCCGGTCACGCTCAAATTCCGCACCGGCTGGGACCAGCACAACAAGAACGCGCTGACGGTGGCGCGCATCGCCGAGCAAAGCGGCATCCAGCTGCTGTCCATCCATGGCCGCACGCGCGCCTGCGGCTACACCGGCCAGGCCGAATACGACACCATCGCCGCGGTCAAGCGCGCCACGCGCCTGCCGGTGATCGCCAACGGCGACATCACCTCGCCGCAGAAGGCCAAGTACGTTCTCGATTACACCCGCGCGGACGGCGTCATGATCGGCCGCGCGGCGCAGGGAAGGCCCTGGATCTTCCGCGAAATCGAGTACTACCTCAAAACCGGGGTGCAGCTGCCGCCGCCGCTGGTGAGCGAAATCCACCAGGTGCTGATTGCGCATCTGCACGACCTGTACGCGTTCTACGGCATCGACACCGGCGTCAAGATCGCGCGCAAGCACATTTCCTGGTACACCAAGGGCTTGGCCGGTTCGGCCAGCTTCCGCCATGCGATGAATCAATTACAAAGCGTAGAAGAACAGCTGGCTGCAGTGAACCGGTTTTTCGATCAACAGGCGCAGCAACACGAGCATCTGCGCTATGAGGAGGAGTTGGCAGCATGACACCGCGAGCCAGTGAAATCGGAGAATGCGTACGCAAGTCCCTGGAGAAGTATTTCAAGGACCTGGACGGGGAGCGGCCGCGCGCCGTCCACGAAATGGTGCTGAAGAATGTCGAAAAGCCCATGATCGAGGTGGTGCTGGATTACGCCGAAGGCAACCAGACCGTCGCCGCCAAGTGGCTGGGCATCAACCGCAATACCCTGCGCAAGAAAATCGAACAGCTGAAGATAAAATTGTAATAGCCGCGGGCGACGGCTGACGGACCAATCCGGGCGCTCGCCGCATCCGCATCTCCCTCAACGCACTCAATGCCCGGGTTCAGACATGAGCATCCTCGTCAAGCAGGCCCTCATCAGCGTTTCCGACAAGACCGGCGTGGTCGAACTCGCGCGCGCGCTGGCACAGATGCGGGTCGCGATACTCTCCACCGGCGGCACGGCCAAGCTGCTTATGCAGAACGGCATTGCCGTGACCGAGGTGGCCGAATACACCGGCTATCCCGAAATGCTCGACGGGCGGCTGAAAACGCTGCACCCGATGATCCACGGCGGCCTGCTCGCCCGGCGCGACGTACCGGCGCACATGGCGGCGATCAAGGATGCCGGCATCGAGCCCATCGACCTGGTGGTGGTCAACCTCTACCCCTTCACCGCGACCGTAGCCAAACCCGGCTGCACACTCGCCGATGCAATCGAGAACATCGACATCGGCGGCCCGACCATGTTGCGTTCGGCCGCCAAGAATCATGACGGCGTCGCCGTGCTGGTCGATCCGGCCGACTATCAGCCCTTGCTCGACGAAATGCTGGCCAGCAGCGGCAGGGTCAGCGCCGCCACGCGCTTTGCGCTGGCGAAAAAGGTATTCACCCACACCACGGCCTATGACGGCGCGATCAGCAATTATCTGACCGGCCTCGATGCCGGCTTGAACAGCCAGAAGTTCCCCGAGCGGCTGACGCTGCAATTCGCGAAGGTACAGGCCATGCGCTACGGCGAGAACCCGCATCAGAGCGCCGCCTTCTATCGCGACATCGAGCCGGCCGCCGGCAGCCTCGCCAGCTACACGCAGCTGCAAGGCAAGGAACTCTCCTACAACAACGTCGGCGATGCCGACGCGGCCTGGGAGTGCGTGAAAACGTTCGCCGAACCGGCCTGCGTCATCGTCAAGCATGCCAATCCCTGCGGCGTCGCCATCGGCAGCGGCACGCTCGACGCCTACCAGCGCGCGTTCCTGACCGATCCGACCTCCGCCTTCGGCGGCATCATCGCGTTCAACCGGCCGGTCGATGCGTTCACCGCCGAAGCCGTGGCGAAACAGTTCGTCGAAGTGCTGATCGCGCCCGGCTATGACGCGGCCGCGAAAAAAGTACTCGAGGCCAGGGTCAACGTGCGCGTGCTCACCGTGCCGCTCGCCGCGGGCGCCAATCGCTACGACCTCAAGCGCGTCGGCGGCGGCCTGCTGGTGCAGACACCGGACACGAAGAACGTGGCAGCGGCAGAGCTGCGCGTAATCACCAAGAAAAAACCCACCGAGGCGGAACTGCGCGACCTGCTGTTCGCCTGGCGCGTGGCCAAGTTCGTCAAATCCAATGCCATCGTATTTTGCGGCAGCGGCTATACCCTGGGAGTGGGCGCGGGCCAGATGAGCCGCGTCGACAGCGCGCGCATCGCCGCAATCAAGGCGAAGAACGCGGGCCTGTCGCTCGCGGGCTCGGTCGTGGCTTCGGATGCCTTCTTTCCCTTCCGCGACGGCGTCGACGTGGTGGCCGAGGCCGGTGCCAAAGCCATCATCCAGCCCGGCGGCAGCATGCGCGACGAGGAAGTGGTCGCCGCGGCCGACGAACTCGGCCTGGTCATGGTCTACACCGGCCATCGTCACTTCAGGCATTAGGCTGCCAGCGTGAAACTACTGGTCATCGGCTCGGGCGGGCGCGAGCACGCGCTGGCGTGGAAGCTGGCGCAGGCCCCGCGCGTGCAGAAGATCTACGTCGCCCCCGGCAATGCCGGCACCGCGCTCGAGCCCGGCCTGGAAAACGTTCCGATCAGCGACATCGCGCAGCTGGCGCAATTCGCGCAGGAAAATTCGGTTCATCTCACCGTGGTCGGCCCCGAAGCGCCGCTCGCGGCAGGCGTAGTCGACCTGTTCCGCGCGAAAGGGCTGAAGATCTTCGGCCCGACCCGGGCCGCGGCGCAGTTGGAGAGCTCCAAGGATTTCGCCAAGCGCTTCATGCAGCGCCATCGCATCCCCACCGCCGCTTTCGCCACCTTCAGCGACGCGCGCGAAGCACATGCCTATATCGACGCGCAGGGCGCGCCGATCGTGATCAAGGCCGACGGCCTCGCCGCAGGCAAGGGCGTGGTGGTCGCGATGAGCGCGCAAGAGGCGCACGCCGCCGTCGAGCTGATGCTGGTGGACAACAAGATGGGCGATGCCGGCGCGCGCGTGGTGATCGAGGAGTTCCTCGCCGGCGAGGAAGCGAGCTTCATCGTCATGAGCGACGGCGAGCATGCGCTCGCGCTCGCGACCAGCCAGGACCACAAACGCCTGAAGGACGGGGATGCCGGGCCCAACACCGGCGGCATGGGCGCCTACTCGCCTGCGCCGGTGGTGACCCCGAGGCTGCACGCGCAGGTGATGCGCGAAATCGTCATGCCCACGATTCAGGGCATGGCCGCGGACGGCATCCCGTTTAGCGGCTTTCTTTACGCCGGCCTGATGATAGACGCGAAGGGCAATGCGAAAACGCTCGAGTTCAACTGCCGCATGGGCGATCCCGAAACCCAGCCCATCATGCTGCGGCTGAAGTCCGACTTGTTCGAACTGTTCGAGCTCGCCTGCGCCGGTACGCTCAATCAGGCCGAGACCGAATGGGATCGGCGCACGGCGCTGGGCGTGGTGCTCGCCGCAGCCAATTATCCCGATGCGCCGCAGAAGGGCGCGGTCATCAGCGGGTTGCCCAAACATACCGAGCGCAGCGAAGACTGCATGGTGTTTCACGCCGGCACGGCGCTGGCGGGCGACAAGGTAATCGTGAACGGCGGCCGCGTGTTGTGCGTCACCGCGCTGGGCGACAGCGTCAAGATGGCGCAGCGGCGTGCCTACCAGGCGGCCGAGGGCATACGCTTCGACGGCATGCAGATGCGCCGCGACATCGGCCATCGCGCCCTAGGCGCGAAGAAAGCCTAACGCCGCGCCTTGCACGCGGGCCCGCGCCGAAGCGGCGCGCCCTGCTGCTAGAATCCGCGTTTATCCGCCGTCAGCGCCAGCTCATGAATTCCGCCGCAGTCCAAACCTACCTGCTCGCCCTGCAACGGCGCATCGTCGCTGCGCTGGAAGCGCTCGACGGCAAGCGCTTGCGCGAGGACCGCTGGGACCGTCCCCAGGGCGGCGGCGGCATCAGCCGCGTGATCGAAGAGGGCGGACTGTTCGAGCGCGGCGGCGTGAATTTCTCGCACCTACAGGGCGTGGGCCTGCCGGCCTCGGCCAGCGCCTCGCGCCCCGAACTGGCCGGCCGCGCCTGGGAGGCGATGGGCGTGTCGCTGGTGCTGCACCCGCGCAACCCGTATTGCCCGACCGCGCACATGAACGTGCGCTTTTTCGTCGCCACTAAGGACGGCGCCGCGCCCGCCTGGTGGTTCGGCGGCGGCATGGATCTCACGCCCTATTACGGCTACACCGAGGACGCCGAACACTTCCACCGCAGCTGCAAGCTCGCGCTGGCACCGTTCGGCGGCGGTCATCATGCGCAATTCAAAGCCTGGTGCGACCGCTATTTCTTCCTCAAGCACCGAAGCGAACCGCGCGGCGTAGGCGGCATTTTCTTCGACGATCTCAACCAGCCCGACTTCGACACCTGCTTCGCGCTGACGCAAAGCGTGGGCGATCATTTCATCGAAGCCTACCGGCCTATCCTCGAGCGGCGCAAGGACCTGGCCTACGGCGAGCGCGAGCGCGATTTCCAGGCCTACCGCCGCGGGCGCTACGTCGAATTCAATCTGGTCTACGACCGCGGCACCCTGTTCGGCCTGCAGTCCGGCGGGCGTACCGAGTCCATCCTGATGTCGCTGCCGCCGGTGGTGAAGTGGCGTTACGACTGGAAGCCCGAGCCGGGCAGCCCGGAGGCCACGCTATACAGCGATTTCCTTGTCGCGCGGGACTGGGTTTAAACCGGATCCCGCGCGCGGCGTCGTCAGTCAGCGCTATCGCGCAGCGTTGACAATAATCAAAGCCCCGCGCTTGAGCACGTGCATACTTGGAACCGAATAGACGCCCGTTTGGGCGGTCTTCCCTAGCTTGACTGGTCCCGTGGGACCGCGCAGAGCGGATGCATTCTCCTGGTAGCAGGAGGATACAAGGGGAGACCTCCCAAGCGGGCGTTTTCATTTTCCGCCGCCTGCCGCGGTGCGCGGACGCAGCGCCGCGAGCATGCGCACGAGCTCGGCGAAGCCTGCATCCTCCGGCCAGTGCTCCAGCGCGAGCGGCAGTTTGCGCCGCCAATTCGGATGCTCGTCGGTGGTGCCGGGGAGATTCATCTGCTCGCGCATGCCGAGCACATCCTCGGGTTGCACCACCAGCACGCACGCGCTGCAGCGGGCGAGGAACGCGTGTATTTGCAGCATCAACGCAGGCGTCATCTGCGGCAGACAGGCGGGATCCAGTGTCGCGCCCTCGGGCAGCAGGCCTTCGTGCTCCAGCGCCCGCAGCAGCCGCGCGCGGTCGTGCACGCGCGCAGCCACCTGCGCCTGGTGCACTTCTTCGCTCGGATACAGCCCGAGTTCCCGGCGCAGCACCAGGTCATGCCCTTCCCAGTAGGCGGCGAGCGTGGGCAGGTCGTGCGTGGCAGCGGTGACCAGGGCATCCGCCGGGTAATCGCCCGGGCGCTTGAACTCGCCCGAATGCTGGCGCTCGAACAACAGCACGCGATAGGACAGCACGCCGACGCGCGCGAGCGTCGCGCGGACTTCGTCCGGCACCGTGCCCAGGTCCTCGCCGATGACCATGCAGCGGTTGCGATGGCTCTCCAGCACGACGATGCCCACCAGATCTTCGAACGGATAGCGCACATAGCCGCCGTCGCGCGGCTCGCCGCCCTGCGGCACCCAGAACAGCCGCGCCAGTGCCATCACATGGTCGATGCGCAATGCGCCCGCATGGCGCATGTTGGCGCGCAGCGTGGCGACGAAAGGCGCATAGGCCGCGGCGCGCAGGCGCTCGGGCGCAAGCGGCGGCAGCCCCCAGTCCTGGCCGCGCAGATTGAAATCGTCCGGCGGCGCGCCCACGCTCGCCGCGATCGCGTACAAATCCTGGTTGGCCCAAGCTTCCGCGCCGCCGCGGTCTACCGAAACCGCGAGGTCCTGGTACAAGCCCACACCCAGCCCCAGCTCGGCGGCGCGCCGTCGCACGGCTGCAAGCTGCAATTCGGCCTGCCATTGCAGGTATTCGTAGAACTCGATGCGCTCGGCGTGTGCCGCGGCAAAGCGTGCCACCTCGGGCGCGGCGGGATCGCGGTAAGCCTCGGGCCAGACGGGCCAGCCCCAGACCTGCGCGTCTTCGCTGTGAAAATGCTCCTGCAGCGCTTCGAACAACCCCTGCTGCCGCAGCGCCGGCGCATGCGCATGCTGGTAGTCGCGAAAGTCCTGCGCGCGCGGCGTGCCGCGGGCCAAGTGCTGCTCGCGAAAATGCGTGTAGCACAGCGCAAGCAGCGGCAGTTTGACCGCGGCGACGCCGGCGTAGTCCACCAGCTCGGCCTCGCGCAATGCCTTCAGCCGCGACTGAAACTCGGGCGTGCCTGCCCGCGCCCGGGCCTGCGCGCACTCGCCGAAATCGACCACCGCCTCGACGTCCAGGTACAGCACATTGACGAAGCAGCGCGACGAAGGGCTGTACGGACTCGCATGCTCCGGATTGTGCGGGTACAGCGCATGCAGCGGATTGACCCCGACGATGCCCGCGCCGCGCGCGCCCCATTGCGCGAGCAGCGCCGCCAGATCGGTGAAATCGCCCATGCCCCAATTGCGCTCGGAGCGTACCGCGTACAGCTGCACCGCCGCGCCCCACACGCGGCCGCCGTTTTCGATGGCAGGCGGCCGGTAGCTGCGCGCGGGGACGACGACGAAGCTCGTTTCGTCGAGCAGCTTGCCCTGGCACAGCAGCGCCAGACGGTGGTAGCCGCAGGGCGCGGCCGCCTGCAGCAACACCTCGCACCGCGCGCTTACGCGGCTGTCCGCGCCAGCACGCTCGAACACGCCTTCGTGGCAGGCGCCGCCCTCCTCGATCAGGCGCCAGGCGATCGGCTCGTTCGCATCGGCGCCGGCAAGATTCAGGTTCAAGGTCCACGGCGCCGCCTCCTGCCGCACCACGATCACGGGCGGAAGCGCATCCTGCAGGCGCTCGAGTTCGGCTGCACTGATCGCGGTTTCGACTTCCTGCGCCGTGCGCGCGTGTACGCCCAGCGCCCCGAGCAGCGCAATGTAGCTGGCATCGGACAGGGCATGGCGCTGGCCCCAGATGTCGTAATAATCGGGAGTGATGGCGTGCAGAGCGCCGAGGCGCTCGAGAGCCTCGCGCTCGTTCACGCTGCCGCCCCCGTTCCATAGTCTCGACCATCCACGCCGCGCCGTCGGCGTCCGGCGGCAATCGCGGGCGGTCGCATCCCCATTACATGAGGCCCCTGCTTCCTGCCGCTACCTCAGCCTTGAACACCAGCACGGCGAGCGGCGGCAGCGTGATCGCAAGCGAATGAAAGCGCCCGTGCGCCGCCAGCGGCGCCGCGACTACGCCGCCGAGATTGCCCAGGCCGCTGCCGCCGTAGAGCGTGGCGTCACTGTTCGCCAGCTCGCGCCAATAGCCGCCGCCGGGGACGCCGACGACGTAGTTCAGGCGCGGCACAGGGGTGAAGTTGCACACCACCAGCAGCGGCGCGCTGCCGTCGCGCGGCCGGCGCAGGAAACTGAGCACGCTCTGCTGGCTGTCGTTGCAGTCGACCCATTCGAACCCGGACTGCTCGAAGTCGTTCTGGTACAGCGCGGGTTCGGCGCGGTAGAGCCGGTTGAGGTCGGCCACCCAGCGCCGCAGCCCATCGTGCTCGGGATACTGCAGCACGTGCCACTCGAGGCTCTCTTCGTGCGTCCACTCGCGCCGCTGCCCGAATTCGCCGCCCATGAACAGCAGTTTCTTGCCCGGATGCCCCCACAGATAACCGTACAGCAGGCGCAGATTCGCAAACTGGCGCCAGGAATCGCCCGGCATCTTGCCGATGAGCGCGCCCTTGCCGTGCACCACCTCGTCGTGCGACAGCGGCAGCACGAAATTCTCGTAGAACGCGTACCAGATCGAGAACGTGAGCCGGTCGTGGTGATACTTGCGATGCACCGGATCCTGGCTCAGGTACTTGAGCGTGTCGTGCATCCAGCCCATGTTCCATTTGAGGCCGAAGCCCAGGCCGCCCAGATAGACCGGCCGCGACACCATCGGCCAGGAGGTGGACTCCTCGGCGATCGTCTGCACGTCGGGATGCTCGCGATAGACCGCCTGATTGAGCAGGCGCAGAAACTCGACCGCATCGAGGTTTTCCCTGCCGCCGTAGCGGTTCGGCACCCACTCGCCTTCCTTGCGCGCATAGTCGAGGTAGAGCATCGAGGCCACCGCGTCCACGCGCAGGCCGTCCACGTGATAGCGGTCGAGCCAGAACAGCGCGCTCGAAACGAGGAATCCGCGCACCTCATTGCGGCCGTAGTTGAATATCTGGCTGGTCCATTCCGGGTGGTATCCCTGCTTCGGATCGGCATGCTCGTACAGGCAGGTCCCATCGAAATAGGCCAGACCGTGTTCGTCGCCCGGAAAATGCGAAGGCACCCAGTCGAGAATGACGCCGATGCCGTGCTGGTGCAGCGTATCCACCAGAAACATGAAATCCTGCGGCGTGCCGTAACGCGCGGTGGGAGCGAAATAGCCTGTGGTCTGGTAACCCCAGGAGCCGTAGAACGGGTGCTCGGTGACGGGCATCAGCTCCACATGCGTGAAGCCCATTTCGTGCAGGTACTCGGCCAGCGGCTGCGCGATCTCGCGGTAGCTCAGGGGCCGATTGCCTTCGGCGGGCACACGCCGCCACGAACCCAGGTGCATTTCGTAGATCGACATCGGCGCATCGAGCGCATTGGCGCCGCGCCGCGCGGCCATCCACGCTGCGTCGCCCCAGGCGTAGGCGAGATCCCAGGCGCGCGAGGCGGTGCGCGGCGGCGCTTCGGCGAGGCAGGCGAACGGATCGGCCTTGTCCACGCGGTAGCCGCCGAAGCGGGACTCGATGCGATACTTGTACGCCTGCCCGTGCACCACGCCGGGCACGAACCCTTCCCAGATGCCCGACCCGTCCGCGCGCGCCTGCAGCGGATGTGCGCCTGGATCCCAGCCGTTCCAGTCGCCGATCGCGGCGACGCGCTGCGCATTGGGCGCCCACAGCGCAAAGCGTGCGCCGGCAGCGCCGTCACGCTCGCCCAGATGGCAGCCGAGCTTGCCGTAGAGCTGAGCGTGAGTGCCTTCCTTGAACAAATAGATGTCGTGTTCGGTCAACAAGATATTCTTCCTCTCTGACCAGCATTCGCGCCGCGGGGTCGCGCGCGCATTCGAACAAGCTACTGCGAGAATCCGGGGCCGGCTATCCTGCGTGCGCCTTGCGGCTGTCTGCCGGTGCCTCGGCGCGCTCGTTCATGCCGTAGTCGCGCAGCACGCTGGCGACGCGCAGGCGGTAATCGGCAAACACGCCGCTGCGGCCGCGCGCCTGCGCCTGACGGTGGCCTTCGAACTGGCGCCAGCGCTGCACCGCCGCCTCGTCGCGCCAGTACGACAACGACAGTATCTTGCCTTCATTGCTCAGGCTGGCAAAGCGCTCGATCGAGATGAAGCCGTCCTGCTGCTCCAGTTCGGGCCGCAGCGCCGCCGCGAGGTCCAGGTATTCCTGTTTGCGACCGGGCGCGGGAATCACTTCGAAAATGATGGCGATCATGCGGATGCCCTATTTGTTGACAGCGATGTCAGGGGCGCAGCTTGGCGTCGGCACTGGCGCGATAATGCCGGTTCGCCTCGTCGGGCCTGCCGATGCGGTCGAACAGCTGCGCCAGCGCGACGTGCGCGCTGCGGCTGGCTTGTTCGGACAGACTGGCCTCGAGGTAGCTCTGCGCCTTGCCCCAGAGCGCCTGCGCCAGGCACAGGCGCCCCAGCGTCAGCAACAGTGCGCGCTCGTGCGGCCGCGATTTCAACCATTTCTCGGCGCGCTCGATTTGCGCCAGGATGTCGCTGCCCGCGCATTCGCCGTAGAGCAGTATCAGTTCCTCGTTCCATTCGGCGTCCAGCGCCGCGGCGACGATTTCGTGCGCGCGGCGGCAGTCCCCGACACCGATGAACAGCTGCGCGGCAGTGCGCGCGACGCGCGCATCGAGCCGGTCTTCGGTGTGCTGCCAGCACGCAGCCAAACCGGCGGCATCCCCCGCCTGCTGGCGCAGCGCCTCGATCTGCGCGGTGAGGCGCAGTTGCGTGGCCGCCGCTTCACCCAGCACGCCGCGCTTGCCCAGTGCAGCGGCCAGGCGCCGCACCTCGTCCCAGTGGCCCAGGCGCTGGTGCGCTTTCATCAGCATGCGCTGGGTGGCGATACGCTTCCCGCCGCTGGCGGAGAGTTCGTGCAGCACCGCCAGTGCTTCATCGTAGCGCCGCTCGTCGAGCAGCAGGCTCGCCTGCACCGCCAGCCGCGCCTGACGCGCGCTCCTGTCCTCGCCGTCAGCGCGCGCGAGCCACTGGTCGCGCCGTTCGAGTTCGCGCAGTTCGCCCGCGGCGCGCGCCGCGATCAAGGCGCTCAAGGCCGGTGCCTGCCCGAGTTGGTAGGCTTCGCCCGCCGCCTTCTCGGCGCGCGCAAAGCGCCCCTCGAACAGCGCCTGCAATGCGGCGAGCAGCGCTGCGCGCCCTTTCGCCTCGCGCCGGCGCAGGCGAAAATCGCGCACGTGCAGCGGCAGACGCAGCGTATGCGCCACCAGGCGCAGCAGCAAATAGCCCAGCGTAAAGCCGGCGAGCCCGAGCAGGATGGCGAAATTGAGCGACAGCTCGGCGCGATACGGCGGGAAGACGAGAATCGCATAGCCGTCATTCAGATGCGCGGCGAGCGACAAGCCCACCGCCAGGCCGAATACCGCCAACACCCACATCAGGCCGCGCACCTTAGCCCCCGCCTGCCGCGCTCACCGCACCGCCTTTTCGCGCGACACCTTGAAATTGCGCACCGCTGTCAAACTGTCGGCGATGCTCGGCAACTCGACGTTGATGCTGATCGCCTCGAGCTGCTTCAGGTTGGTCAGCGCCGCGGCCGTGGTCTTGGCGTGGATGTCGTAATAGCGCGTGATCCAGGTGCGCGCAGTCTCCAGGTCCGAGCGGAATCGAGCCGGGTCGCGCGCGAGCAGCGCCTGGCGCGCATCGAGCAGGCGCAATTGCAGATTCTGGCGCAGGAAATAGGACTGCGTCGGCGCCAGCAGCGCCGCATCGGGCTGGTCCATGCTGCGGATGCGCACCAACTGCTTCATTTCGCCCCATACCTCGGCGAGCACCCGCGTCCACAGGCCGTCCGCGCCCGTGGGTCCTGCGGGTTTCGGCGCGGTCAGTGTGCGCTCGTCGAAATGCAGCGGCATCGCGTCGACGCCGGCAATCAGCTGATCCAGGCGCAGCGCCATGCCGGTGACATCCAGACTGGGAGCGGCTTTGAGCCGTTCGATGTCGCGGTTGAGCACGCGCCGCAGCGGAATGAATTGCGGCCGGTCCGAGCGCGCCAGACGCCCCTCGGCGGTGCGCAGCGCCAGCAGCGCCGCCTGCACATTTCCGGCGAGCTGCAACTGCTGCGAAGCCACGGTAAGCATCTGCTCGATCTCGGCCAGCGCCCATTCGTCGTGACTG
>JAJZUN010000034.1 GCA_021848555.1 Pseudomonadota bacterium
ATCGACTCACCTTCCTTGAGCCCGCTCTTGGCGACCACCCGGCCACCAACCTTGTCACCCAACTCCACGGCGCGCGGCTCAAATCCGCCTGCTTCCTGAACGAAGACGGTGGGCTGCCCATTGACCAGCAATACCGCTTCCTGCGGCAAGAACAGCGCCTTGGTCGTTGCGGCAGTGTCGATCGAAGCCGTGGCAAACATCTCGGGCTTCAGCCGGCCGTCGAGGTTGGGCACCTCGACGCGCGCGGGCACTGCGCGGGTCTCCTTGTCCACGGTACTGCTGATGTACGTCAGCCTGCCCTTGAAGACCTCCCCGGGATAGGCCGAAACGCTCACGGTCGCCGGTGCGCCGATTCTTACGCGCGCCAGATCCTTTTCAAAAAGATTGGCTTCGATCCATAGCGAAGAGAGGTCTGCCACAATGAATATCTGTTTGTCCGGCAGGGCGAGTTCGCCGAGGATCGCGTGCTTTTCGATGACGGTGCCGGCAAAGGGTGCGTACACGGAGAATATGGAGGCCGGTCCTTGCTCCGACTCCTGATGGGCGGCATCCAGCAGTCGCAACTTGTCATTGCTAGACTGGAATGTCGCCCTCGCCTTTTCGAACTCGCTGCGCGCACGCAGATAGTCCTTTTCCGGAATGATCTCGTCCGCCTTGAGTCGCTGCGCGCGTT
Organism: Pseudomonadota bacterium; assembly: GCA_021848555.1. The sequence goes on from JAJZUN010000034.1 coordinate 674, forward strand.
CGAAATCGGACTTGGCCAGCGCGAGCTGGCTTTGCGCCTGGCGATAGGCGGAATGCGCCTCGCCCAGCTCGATGCTGTCGAGCAATGCCAGGGTCTGCCCCTTCTTGACGCTATCGCCGAGATTGGCATTCACCTTCACAATGCGTGCCGAAACCCGGGGAGCGACATGCGCGATACGGTCCTGATTCGCGCGAATGGTGGCGGTCAAGACGACCTGATCGATCATTGCCTGCGCCTGTATCGGTTCGACTTTAATGCCCGCCGTTTGCAGTTCTTCGGCTGTCAGGACCACTTGCCCGGAAGCACCGTGATCGGCCTTGGCGTTCTCTGCCTTCTGAATCCCCGGCCCCTTGGCTGCGTTGGACTCTTTGGGAGTTTCGGACTGGGTGCAAGCGGCCGTCGAGAGGGCGGTGACGAGGGCAAGAAGAAGAACGCGCCGATAGGAAAGCGATGTCATCTGGGATGCTCCGTGAATATTGTTCTGATCTGATGCAGCGGGTCGGTTCATCGGTTGTCCTCCGGCCCGAACCACCCAGCAGCGGCCTTCAATGCGACGGTTGCTAGCCGCAAGTCCGTGCGCGCATCGAGCAGATCGCGTCGCCCGTCCAGCACCTGCCGGTTCACCACGATAAGCTGGAGAAGGCCGATTTCGCCTTCGCGCCTCGCCTTTTCGGAGAGCCTCTGGTTCTCATCGAGGCGCGCCAGCATGACTTGTTCGAGGCGCTCCACCCGCCCACGAAGACTTTCGCGTTTCTGCCAGAGCGCAACGACCTGTCCGCGGGCATCGCGTCCAGCCGCCTGCTTCTCGATCTGCGTCTGAGTAAGTTCAGTGGTCGCTCGTCCGATTCCCGTGGCGTTCCGCCGGAAGAGCGGCAGCGGCACGGAGACGCTCAAGGTGGTCAGCTTGTCCGAGCCGTCTATCCCTCCTTCGGCGCCGTAGCTCAGACCCACGGTGACGTCCGGATGGACCGACGCCCGCTCAAGGTCGAGCCGGCTGCGGGCTGCCTTCTCGCGCAAATCGAGCGAGCGAAGGAGCGGCCGTTTGTCGACGCTGGACAGCAGTACATCGAGGCTTGGAAATGAAGTCGGCGGCGCAAGATCGCCGCTGACTTCAGGCAGCGTCGCTGGCGGCAATTGCAGCAGAGCGGCGAGTTCAGCCCGTGCATCCGTGAGCTGTTCGTTCAGTGCAGCGCGCTGATTGCGTGCGCGCTCAGCCTCGACCAGGGCCAGATTGCCGTCAAGGCGGCTCGCTTCGCCGGCCGTTGCCTGTTTCCTGACGACGGCAGCGGCATCTTCGAACAGCTTGAGCGCCTCCTCTTCGGTTGCGATTCGAAGTTGAAGCGCAAGTACCCGCACAAAGCGTTGCTCCACTGCGCCGCGTAACTGACGCCGGGTTTCCTCGATGCCGTCGCGCATCGCCGCCAACTCCTGCTGCGCGGCTTCGCGGCGATACCCTTGCTGCCCGGCTATCTCGAAGGTCTGGCCCAGTCCCAGCTTCAGATCATGCGTCCTGAATGCGGACTGCCCAGCCTGCGGAATTGTGCGTCGCGCCGTATCGGCGAACAACTGTGGATTGTTCCAGAGCAGGCTCTGGCTGTCGGTGAGTTGCCCCTGGGCGGCGGCGAGATTCGCCTGTGCCGTCTTGAGATTGGGGTTGGCCTGCTCGGCCAGTTGCCAAGCGCGCTCCAGCGTCAGAGCCGGCTCTCCCGCCGAAGCGGATAGCGCTGCAGTGCTGAGAAGTAATGCTGCAGCAAGTCTACTGAGGGACCTGCAAGTCCAGACTGTGTTCGAAAGCATGATTCGTCGAAATCTCCGTTTGATAAATCGGGGAGGATTCCGACGGAACGCGCACTCGCCTGCACCCGCAGGCGGCGCGGAACTTCAAGGAGTTTTAGAGGGGGCGCGTTCCGCCGGATCAAACGGCGGCGACCCATTTGGGCCGTTCTGGCCCTTCGAGGAAGATGGAGGAGAACGTGCCTCCGGCGAGCGGCGCATTCGTCGAATCCGGTACGGATATCAGTAGATCGCGCTCGGATGTGGCAGAGCCAACACCACCGAGATGACAAAACGCGCAGTCAGCGTGGAAAGCTGAGGCCGGCCCGCCTCCCGGATCACCTTTACCAGCCGCCTTATGGGCGTGCGCATGATGGCCGAAATGCGATGTGGCGGTACCCTGCTCATGCTGACAATAGGAACTCGCAGCCGCCCAGACAGCTTGAACGGGCAGCACGAGTAACAACAGGATAAAGAAAAATCTACGCATCACGCGAAACAGTGTAATGGCTACGGAGTTTTTGCGCAACTTCACGCGCGTGGCCCCGGCACATGAAGAAGTCGCAGGCCGTTGAACACGACGATCAGGCTTGCGCCCATATCGGCGAACACCGCCATCCAGAGCGTCGCCTGCCCCGCAATCGCCAAGGTGAAGAACACGGCCTTGATGCCGAGGGCCAGCGCGATATTCTGCCGGAGCACGTGTGACGTGCGGCGGGAGAGTTCAATGAATCGTGGGAGTTTGCGCAGGTCATCGTCCATGAGTGCCACGTCGGCGGTCTCGATGGCGGTATCTGTCCCCGCTGCACCCATCGCGAAACCGACAGTAGCCTTGGCAAGGGCAGGTGCATCGTTGATGCCGTCGCCCACCATCGCCACGTGGCCGTAGCGCCTGAGCAGATCTCCGATGGCTGCGAGTTTATCCTCGGGGAGCAGGTTGCCGCGCGCATCGTCGATACCGACCTGGTCCGCGATGGCGCGAGCGGTGGTCGGGTTGTCGCCGGTGAGCATCACCGTTCGCACACCCAAGGCATGGAGTTCGCGAATTGCTTCGAGACTGTGGCCGCGTACCGTATCAGCCACACCGAATACGCTCAGCGGCTCATGATCGCTGGTGAGCACCACCGCCGTTTTACCCTCGTACTCCAGGCGCTTGAGCACAGACTCGAGATGCGGTGTGCAGATGCCCAACTCCTCCACAAGGCGATGATTGCCAACATGGTAAAGCCGTCCGTTGATCACGGCTTTCGCGCCGCGTCCGGTGAGGGCTTCGAAGCCTTCCACATCCAGCAGGGGGCGGGTATCACTTTTCTGGCTCGCGGAGACGATCGCCACCGCCACTGGATGCTCGGAATGGGCGTCGACACTCGCCGCGAGCCGCAGCAATTCGTCCCGAGGCCGGTCGGTCAGGGGTATGACGTCTGTCAGCGTGGGCAGGCCATGGGTGATTGTTCCGGTCTTGTCGAGGGCAACGGCCCTGATCAGGCGACCGTTCTCCAGATGCAGCCCCCCCTTGACCAGGATGCCGCGCCGCGCCGCCGCAGCAAGCCCGCTAACAACTGTGACCGGAGTCGAAATGACCAGGGCGCAGGGACAGGCGATCACCAGCATGACCAGCGCCTTGTAAAACCAGTCCAGGAAGACAGATCCGAAAAAGATTGGCGGTACCGTCGCGATGAGAACTGCGACCGCGACGACCGCCGGCGTGTAGTAGCGAGCGAACTGGTCAACAAAACGCTGCGTAGGCGCGCGCTGTCCCTGCGCCTCCTGTACCGAACGAACGATATGTGCGAGCGTCGTATCGCCCTTGGTTGCAGTCACCCGGAACTCGATGACGCCACGTTCATTTACGGTTCCGGCGAAAACGGTGTCGCCTAGGAGCTTCTCCACCGGAATACTTTCGCCCGTAATGGGCGCCTGATTCACCGAGCTCGCACCGCCAGTCACGATGCCGTCTAACGGAATGCGCTCGCCGGGCCGAACCCGTACGATCCGCCCCAATTGCACGTCCGCAGCGGATACCTCGCGCCACTCGCCATTTTCGAGGCGAGCGAGGGCCATCTCCGGGGTCAACGCTAGCAGACCGCGGATGGCGCTCTTCGCCCGCTCCAGAGACAAAGTCTCGATCAACTCCGCCAAGGCGAAGAGGAAGATCACTACCGCCGCCTCGGGCCATTCCCCGACGGCCGCTGCACCGATCACAGCAACGCTCATCAGAAAGTTCATGTTGAGGGTGCGGTTCTTGAGCGCGATCCATCCTTTTCGCAGCGTGGGAATCCCCCCGGTGGCGATGGACAGCAAGGCGAGAGCAACTACCGCCGGCGCGGTCTCGGACGCGCCGGTCCAGGAAAGGATTTCCGCACCGATTGCGGCGAAGCCCGAAACAGACATGAGCGCCCAGGTCTTTCGCGATACAGCGGCCACATCAGGGGCATCGCAAGTTGGGCAAGCATCCGTCTGCTGCGGGCGAGGCGACGCGGCATGCATGCCAATCTCGCGCAACGCACCCAGTATGGGTTGCTCGTCTCGCAACGTATGGCTGACCGTGAGCCGACGCTCCATCAAATTGAACGCGAGGTCATCGATGCCCGGCACCGTGCCGAGGCGCTTGCGTATGAGCGCCTCCTCGGTCGGGCAGTCCATGTTGCGGATGACAAATACCGATTGCTTCATTACATCTCACCAATGCTCGCCAGTAGCTCGACGACGGCATTAAAAACCCTGTAGCGGCTCCGGGGTCAAGGGCGTAATATGGAACGGTCTCAAGAGGAGGCTTTATGCGTATCGGCGAACTCGGCGGGGCTACTGGGGTGGACATCGAGACTATCCGCTACTATGAAAGAGAGGGGTTGCTGCCGCCGCCCGCCCGGATGCCAAACGGATATCGCGCCTATGGCGAGGCGCACTTGGAGCGACTCGCATTTATTCGTCACTGCCGAGCACTGGACGTGCCCCTAGCCGGAATCAGACGCCTCCTCGATTTCGTCAACCATCCCAAGGCCGACTGCGGCGACATCGACCGGCTGATCGAAGAACAACTCGCGCGGGTACGGGCGCGCCTGAAGTCCATGCGCGCTCTGGAAAAGCAACTCGGCTCACTTCGCGCGCGTTGCGATGCAGAACACACAACCGCCGAATGCGGAATCCTGCATGAGCTGGTGGCGGCCGCACATGGAGAGGCGTGCGCCTGCCATCACGATTCCGCCCCAAACGCTGTGACCGTGAAAAGCATGAGACCAAAGCGATGATCCGCGGCCTGAATACAGGAGGCACTGGCGCATTGCCATAGGATGCACATTTCAGCCCGGGAGACAATCTGTCGAATACCGCTTGCAAACGCCACATAACCTAATCGCACCGGTGGATCTCCACGGTCACATGGGCAATTTCTTCGTGCACCGCAAGTTGCTCACGGACACGCTTCGCGGTGAGAAATTCGTCGTGGGTGACGACACTGAGGGCGCAGGCATACGACTGTTTGCCGACCCGCCAGACATGCAGGTCGGCAATTCGACTTTCCCCAGCATCAGCTCCGGTTTCCACCGCGGCACGAATTTCCGCGACGACGGGGTGATCCATTTCACGATCGAGCAGTACCTTGCCGGTTTCGATGAGAAGGCCCTTTGCCCAGATGGCCACAAGGGTGGCGCCCACAATTCCCATCATGGGGTCGAGCCAGGACCAGCCGTATAGCCAGCCCCCGCCAAGTGCGATGACCGCGAGTACCGAAGTCGCAGCATCTGCGACAACATGCAGGTAGGCCGATTTCAGGTTCAGATCATGATGATGCTGGTGTTCGTGCCCATGTGCCCGTTCGTGATCGGCGGGCTCGTGGGCGCCTCCAAGTATCACAGCGCAGACAATGTTGACGACCAACCCGACGACGGCGACGATCATCGCTTCCTGGTAGTGTATGGTCTGAGGCGAGACGATGCGCTCGACCGATCCGGCCACCATTATTGCCGCGACCCCCAAGAGCAGGATTGCGCTCGCGAAACCGGCTAACACCTCGATCTTCCAGGTACCGAAGGCGAACCGGTGGTCGCGGGCATAACGCCGGGCGGCAGCATAGGCAAACGCGGAGAGGCCAATAGCCAACGCGTGCGAGGACATGTGCCAGCCGTCGGCGAGCAGCGCCATGGAGTTGAACCACCAGCCAGTCACGATTTCCACCACCATCATTGCCGCTGTGATCCACATGACGGCGCGAGTGCCCCGTTCGGCCGCGTGGCTAGCTGCGTCAAAAACGTGATCGTGGGTCCAAGCGGACATGTCTTGGGTATGCATCGTTATTGGCCTTCTACAGGTATTTCGTGATTTCCTTGAACTCGCGGATGGTGCCATCCGCGCCGCGCGAGCCTTCCCGGACAGAGCGTTCCAGGCAGTGGTCGATATGGTCGTGCACCAGGGTCTTCTTGGCGCTGCCGACGGCTTTCTCCACGGCCTGCAGTTGCTGCGCGATCTCCAGGCAGCCGCGCTCCTGCTCCAGCATGGCGACGATGCTCCTGAGGTGCCCCTCGGCCCGCCTCAGGCGCTTGATGATGTCCGGGTGGGATATGTGTGTAGCCATCGGCATTATCCTATCCTACTGGAGAGGATAGTGCAACAGAGAACGGCATCCCGTCTGTTTCGATCGTGCCGGGCATGGCCGAAGTCAGACCCCGCCACCGGCGGCAGGAAACGCGATGGCGAAGCGGGTCGACCCGTCCGAGGAGTAGGCCTGGATCGTTCCGCGGTGCGCTTCGACGATCGATTTGGTGATCGCCAGGCCGAGTCCAGCTCCTTCGCTCGCCTTCTGGCGGGAAGGATCGACGCGGTAGAACCGGTCGAACAGGCGGGGCAGATGTTCCGCATCGATGTCCTCGCCCGGGTTTTCGACGCTCAGCTGGATTTCGCCGGAGTCGAGCCGGGCTATGAGCACGCTGACCGACCCGTCGCGCGGCGTGTGCCGTATGGCGTTCGACAGCAGATTGCTCAGCGCGCGACGTATCATCAATCGGTCCCCCTGTATGACACCCGTTCCGGCAAGGACCAGATGGACGCCGTGCTCCTCCGCGAGCGCCTCGTAGAAATCGAACAGCCCGCGCGCCTCATCCGCCAGATCCACCATTTCGCTGCTCGGCACGATCAGCCCGTTGTCCGCCTTTGCCAGGAACAACATGTCGGTAATCATGCGCGCCAGGCGTTCGTACTCCTCCAGGTTTGAGTACAGCACCTCGCGATATTGATCCGCCGAGCGCGCTTTGGAGATCGCCACCTGCGTCTGGGTCATCAGGTTGCTGATGGGCGTGCGCAGCTCGTGGGCCAGATCCGAGGAGAAATCCGACAATCGCGCGAACGAGCCTTCGAGACGGGCGAGCATGTCGTTGAAGGCGATCGCCAGATCGACCAGCTCGCCGGGCACCGATTCCGGCGGCAGGCGCTCGCCCAGGCGATGGGCTGAAATGCCCTGCGCCACTTGCGCCAGCTCGCGCACCGGCGCCAGTCCCCGGCGCGCCGCGATCCATCCGAGAAGCGCGGTCAGCGCGATGCTCACGGCAATGGCCAGCCACAGGCGCTGGTGGAATTCCTGCATGAACAGGCGGTGGTGCTCGGTGTTCACCGCCACCACGACGGTAAGCGGCGCCTGCCCGGCGATTCCGGTGGCGGCCGCCGCGACGATACCCCGGTATCCCTGCCCGTTCTGCTCCCACACCACCGGCGCCGTGTGCCCGGCTGCATCCTCCGGCGGCCGGCGCTCAAGCAGCGTGTCCGGAAAAACCGCCCCCGGCGATTTGAACAGCAGCCTGCGCTCGGCTCCGACCACGGCAACGGATAGTCCATGATGTCCCACCAGGGCATCCGATAGATGCTCGGGAATGACGGCCGCATCGCTCCGAGTATGTGCCTTGACCAAGGCGTGGCGGACGAGTTCCAGCTTGCCGCTGAGTTCAGTCAGATCGAGCTGCTCGAAGTGCGCCTCGACCAGCGAGCCAATCAGAGAGCCGACCACCAGCAGCACGGCCGTCGAAGCCGTCAAGAAAAACAGGGTAAGACGGAAGGTGATCGACTTCGCCCGCGTCATGCCGGCTCCGGGATTTCGAGCACGTAGCCCATGCCCCTGACAGTGCGGATGAGTTTGGGTTCGAAATCGTCGTCTATCTTTGCGCGCAGGCGGCGCACGGCGACCTCGATCACATTGGTGTCGCTGTCGAAATTCATGTCCCACACCTGCGACGCGATCAGCGAGCGCGGCAGCACCTCGCCCTGGCGCCGCAGCAGCAGTTCGAGCAGCGCGAATTCCTTGGCAGTGAGGTCGACGCGTTTCCCGGCGCGCGTTACGCGGCGGCGCAGCAGATCGAGTTCCAGGTCGGCGACCTGCAGCAGCTCCGGTTCGTTGGTTTTGCCCCGGCGCAACAGCGCACGCACCCGCGCCAGCAATTCCGAGAACGCGAACGGCTTGACCAGATAATCGTCCGCGCCGTATTCGAGCCCCTTGACCCGGTCCTCGACCTGATCGCGCGCGGTCAGGAACAGGACCGGCAGGTGCTTGCCCTTGTGCCGGATTTCCTGCAGCACCTGCCATCCGTCGAGCCGGGGCAGCATGACATCGAGAACCGCGAGATCGTAGTCCCCGGTCAGCGCCAGGTGCAAGCCGTCGACGCCGTCGCGCGCCAGGTCGGCCACAAACCCGGCCTCGGTCAGGCCCTGCTTCAGATAGTCGCCGGTCTTTTGCTCGTCTTCGACGATCAGAATCTTCATTGCACTTCCTTGTGGCAGTGGCTACGCACGCCAATTGTGCACGCGACCGGCCTCAATTCCCGAAGATTACAAACTTGTAATGGCGCTGTCAGCTATTTGTTGGGTACCGGAAAACAAAATGCCTGCTTCGTGCCGTTTGTTCAAACCAAGACCATTTTCCATTTGCAAGGACTTTGACCATGAAACTGAAGCACACGCTTATTCTGACGGCTTTGACGATCGCGCTTAACGGAACATTTGTCGCCAACGCCGCCGATGTAACGCCGGCAAAGGACGCAAAGGCCGAGAAAGCGTTGCCGGCGACCAAAGACAAGCGCCCCGATACTGCGGAGCAGAACAAACCAGGACCCAAAGGCAAAGTCGAAGACAACTGCTGCCGCAATCCGTCGTCGGCGGGCAAGAAAGCATCTCACGACCATCACTAGCATAACTGATCTATTCAGCGATTCCGGCGGCGTGAGCCGCTAATTCCGAAAATCCACCGACGATGAGCGCAAGTGATCCTGGAGGCGCAGGTCATTCAGCGGACAGCGCCTGGACTTGGGCTTTCCTCGCCTGGCTTATCGCCAGCGCGTCGACGCTGGGCGCTCTGTTCTTCAGCCAGATCATGGGCATCGCCCCCTGCGTATTGTGCTGGTACCAGCGTATTTTCATGTTTCCGCTGGTCTTCATCCTGGCTGCCGGGCTGTTTCCCCTCGATGCGAATCTCGCGCGCTATGCCCTTCCCCTCGTTGTGGCGGGCTGGATGATCGCATTGTTCCATGTCCTCCTCGTCGCGGGCATCGTTCCGGAAACGATCAGGCCCTGTGCGCAGGGCATTCCCTGCAAGGACCAGGTAATCGAATGGTTCGGATTTCTGACGATACCCTTGCTTTCACTGATCGCCTTTTCCCTCATCGGCGTGCTTCTCATATTGACTCATTTCAAGGTGTCCAAATGAATAAAAGTGTTCAAGCGAAGAACGCTGCTCAAGCAGCGGCGCAGAGCAAAAAAGCCGTGTTCATTGTTTCCGCAATCGTGCTGCTGGCCGTCTTTGTGCTGGGCACGCTCGTATACAATCGCGACAAGCTCGACAAGGGGGCGAAGGCAGCCGAGCAGAACCTGGCGTTTCTCGTGCGCGAGCATTCGCCCAGGCTCGGCCCGGCGGAAGCCAAGGTGCATCTGGTCGAGTTCTTCGATCCGGCCTGCGGCACTTGCCGCGACTTCTATCCCCTGGTGAAGGATCTGATGAAGGCGAATCGCGACAAAATCCGCCTCTCGCTGCGCTACGCACCCTTCCACGCCGGTTCGGACAATGTAGTGCGGATACTCGAGGCCGCGCGCAAGCAGGACAAATACTGGCAGACGCTGGAAGCCGTCCTCGCTTCCCAGCCTTATTGGGCGCCGAACCACAAGGCGGAGATCGAATATGTGTGGCCGCAATTGCGAAACCTGGGCCTGGACCTCGATCGAATCAGACGCGATATGTACGCGCCGGAGATCGACCGTGTCCTTGCGCAGGACTTGGCCGATGCCAAGGCGCTTAACGTCACCATGACCCCGGAATTTTTCGTAAACGGCCGGCCCTTGCCCGAATTTGGCTACGAGCAGTTGCAGAAGCTGGTCAACAATGCAGTGGCCAAAGCCTATTGAGCTAAGACATTTCGGAATCAGATCGAGATGACGCGCAAACGAGCGATCCTGGCAGCGGCAGTACTCGGCCTTACGCTGCCGCTTCCTGCGCACGCGCAGCAGACCGTGATCGAGGTCTACAAGAGCCCCTATTGCGACTGCTGCACGGATTGGATCAAGCATTTGAGGCAGAATGGCTTTGCCGTCAGGGCGCACGATGTCGGCAATGCTTCCGCGTATCGTGCGAAGTTCGGTGTGCCCTACGCGCTCGGCTCCTGCCATACCGCCCGGGCAAACGGGTACGCGATCGAGGGCCACGTGCCGGCACGCGAAATAAAGCGCCTTCTGGCGGAGAAGCCCAAAGCGCAAGGGCTGGCCGTGCCGAGCATGCCCTTGGGTTCTCCCGGAATGGAAGGACCGCGCAGCGATCCCTACGAAGTGCTGCTGTTCCAGGCGGACGGCAAGTATTCCGTCTACGAGAAATACGGCCAATGGCGCTGCCTGGCCAATTCCCGTAAGGGAAACGCCCAGCCTCTTTCTTTGTCACCGGCGGATCCTTCCTGGACACGCCGTCCATCGCTGTAACGCAACCGATGCGGGATAGGTGTGCCAGCGCACGGACTTCAAAACTGGTTTCGCTTATAAGGATATTCGTGCCATTGGCCCTGCAGACTCCGCAATGGAGCGCTGCGGCCGGAGGCTTAACCGTAGAACGGCGCCCAAAATCCAACTCCTAAGAGGGAAAACTTATCATGGACTCGACAAACAACACTGCACTCGTAATCGCACTTGTGGTTGCCGCCTTGCTGTTGCTGCTCTTCGGCGGCGGAATGGCGACCGGGACCATGATCAGCGGCGGCATGATGGGCAGCGGAAGCATGGGCGGAATCAGCTGGATGTGGCTGCCCACCTTGCTCATCGTCGTTCTCGGCGTCGTGCTGTTCTCGGCCATCTCCAGAAAAAAGTAAGTTAAGCGGCGTCAGGCCGCAGCCAATTGCGGAAACACAAATCCATTAACCTTGAAGGAAACACCATCATGAAGACCTCAATACTCGTTGCCGCAATCGTCTCCGGCGCGCTGGCCGCGCCCATCGTATCGGCGCAGGACAAATCCGCGTCGGCGCCCGCCGTCTCGGCGCAACACAAACACGTGCATGACAAGCATGGGACGCGCGCGGACATGGACAAACCCATGTCGCAGATGCAGGACAACATGAAAGCCATGCAGCAGCAGATGGAAAAGCTCCAGGCGACGACCGACCCGCAGGAGCGCCAGAAGCTGATGCAGGAGCATATGCAGGCGATGCAGGAAAACATGAAGACGATGCGCACCATGGGTAGCCCGATGATGATGGGCGGCGGCATGACTAAGGGCGGCCATAAGCACGCGGCGGGCGGCGACATGATGCAGCACCACGCGATGATGGAGAAGCGCATGGACATGATGCAGATGATGATGGAACAGATGATGCAGCATGAGCAGATGGCGGAACCCATGCCGGCCAAGTAGCCGCGCCGCGTTTCGTCCTGCGGTAGCGCAAATGACATCGCTGCGACCAACCCCAATCTGAAGTTTCGCTGTTTAGAAGGAGTCAAATCATGTACGGATTCAGCACCCGACTAAAGCTGCCGTTCGATGCCGCCGTCGCGAAAGTCACCGAGGCCCTGAAAAAAGAGGGCTTCGGCGTGCTCACCGACATCGATGTCAAGGCGAC
>JAJZUN010000035.1 GCA_021848555.1 Pseudomonadota bacterium
GCTTGCCGCCGGTATCCGCGAGTTCATTGATGGCCTGAATGGCGGCCTGCATCTGCTGGTGGCCGAACATGACCGAGCCCAGCATCACTTCCTCGGACAGTTCCTGCGCCTCCGATTCCACCATGAGCACGGCGTGTTCGGTGCCCGCCACCACGAGGTTGAGTTTCGAATCCTTCAGCTGGGTGGCCGTCGGGTTGAGAATGTACTGTCCGTTGGCGTAACCCACGCGCGCGGCGCCGATCGGGCCGTTGAACGGGATGCCCGACAGGGTCAAGGCCGCCGAAACACCGATCATCGCGGCGATGTCGGGATCGACTTCCGGATTGACCGACATGACCGTCGCCACCACCTGGACTTCATTGTAGAAACCATCCGGGAACAGCGGGCGGATCGGGCGGTCGATCAGGCGCGAGGTGAGGATCTCCTTCTCCGAAGGCCTGCCCTCGCGTTTGAAAAACCCGCCGGGGATCTTGCCTGCGGCATAGGTCTTTTCGATGTAGTCGACGGTGAGCGGGAAAAAATCCTGCCCCGACTTGGCATGCTTGGAGCCAACCACGGTGCACAGCACCACCGTGTCGTCCATGTTCACGATAACGGCGCCGCCGGCCTGGCGCGCAATTTCACCCGTTTCCAGGGTGACTTGATGGGCGCCGTAGGTGAAAGTCTTTTTGATCGGATTCAAGGTATTGTCCTTTGCAATCGGCGCGTAGCGCGCCCGCGTCAAATGTGGGAACGGGCCGCTTCCCGACAGGGAATGGGCCCGGTGAAAAGCAAAACGCCCGTCGCGTTGCCGACGGGCGTCGAGTTACTTGCGCAGACCCAGCCGCTCGATCAGGCTGCGGTAGCCGTCCGCATTCTTGCGCTTCAGGTAGTCCAGCAGCTTGCGCCGCTGGCTGACCATTTTCAGCAGGCCACGGCGGGAATGATGATCTTTGACGTGCAGTTTGAAATGGCCGGTGAGCTCGTTGATCCGGGTCGTGAGCAGGGCAACTTGCACTTCCGGCGAGCCGGTGTCGCCCTTGGCGCGCTGGTAATCGTTCATGACTTGCGCTTTGTGCGCGGTGGTAAATGGCATTCTGATACTCTCCTGGGTCTCTTGGGTCTTCGTCGCTGCGTCAAAGGCGCGGATTCTACACCAAAAACGAGTGGTTTTTCAAGGGTTTTCCGCGGTATTTTGGAATTTGGCCGGATACCGGCGAGTGCAACTATGCCGGAGTTCGCAGTTCGGCGCCACCAATGGAATTCCATGGGGTTTGCTACTGCTTGGAATCGCGCTGATCGCTGCCTTCGCCTATTTTGCGCGCTCAATGAGCCGGCGCAATGCCGGCATGATGGCGCCCGCGGGCGGGCCCGCGTACGGCACCGGCTTCGGGCCGGGCGCGCCGGGGCAGCCTTACGGGCCCGGTGGTGTCGCGCCGCCGATGGGCACGGCTGCGGGCGGCATCGGTTCGGGAATTCTCGGCGGACTCGCCAGCGGCGCGGCACTGGGTGCCGGCATGGTCGCAGGCGAAGCCCTGATGCATCGCTTCACCAATGGCAATCAGCTCCCGGGCAACCAGACTTTGTTTCCCGCGTCCACGGACCTTCCCGCGTCCGCGGACTGGGACAGCGTGCCGGACGACATGGGCGGAAGCGACTTCGGCATCTCCGACACGTCCTCGTGGGACGACACGGCGGCGGAGACTGAAACTAGCGCGCCCAGCGCGGCACGAGGGCCTGAACGCCGGGCTGCGCACTTTCCCGACGTTGTCGACTGAATGCGGCGACCGGCCCAGCCAGCGGCGCCGGCGCGACATTGACGCTCACCCCGGGCTCAAACATACTTTTGTCCTCGTGAATCAATCCTAGGAGGGTTTCATATCTGCCGCCCGCCCGTTCATCGAAGCTCGCGACTTCCTGTTTCAGCACCGCAGCGACTATCAGGCCGCGGCGCGCGATTTTCGCTGGCCGGCGCTGAAGGAGTTCAACTGGGCTCTGGACTACTTCGACGCCATGGCCGAAGGCAACGAGCGGCCGGCGCTGTGGCTGGTGGGCGAGGACGGCGGCGAGCACAAGCGTTCCTTCGCCGAAATGTCGGCCCGCTCCAACCGCGTCGCCAACTGGCTGCGCTCGATCGGGGTGAAGCGCGGCGACCGCATCCTGATGATGCTCGGCAACGAACTACCGCTGTGGGAGACCATGCTGGGCGCGACCAAGCTCGGCGCCGTGCTGATACCCGCAACGACCTTGCTTGCACCCGACGATCTCGCCGATCGCTTCGAACGCGGCGACGTGCGCCACGTGGTGGTCGGCATCGCCAACGTAGACAAGTTCGCGACCCTGCCGGGCAGCTACACGCGCATCGCCGTCGGCGGAGCTGCGCCCGGCTGGCATAGTTTCGCCGAGGCCGACGTCCACCCGGCGAGCTTCACGCCGGACGGACGCACCATGGCCGATGATCCGCTGCTGCTCTACTTCACCTCCGGCACCACTTCCAAGCCCAAACTGGTATTGCACACGTAGCAGAGCTATCCGGTCGGCCACCTCTCGACCATGTACTGGATCGGCCTGCAGCCCGGCGACGTGCACCTCAACATCTCGTCTCCGGGCTGGGCCAAGCATGCCTGGAGCTGCTTCTTCTCGCCATGGAACACCGGCGCCTGCATCTTCATCTACAACTCCAGCCGCTTCAATACCAAGGCCATGCTCGGCGTGCTCGAGCGCTGCGGCGTCACCACCCTGTGCGCGCCGCCGACGGTGTGGCGCATGCTGATCCAGGAGGATCTCGCAAGCTACCGCGGCCGCCTCAAGATTCGCGAACTGCTCGGCGCCGGCGAACCGCTCAATCCGGAAATCATCGCGCAGGTGAAGGCGGCCTGGGGGATCACGCTGCGCGGCATCGAAGCCGAACGGCGCAAGACGTCGCAGCGCGCCGAGTCGGAGTTCTTCGACGAGGATTTTCCGGAACTCAAGTAGTGATCTGATGCGCGCGGCCTGCGCGCGCAAGGCCGTCGGGCAGGCGCTCGCAACTCGCGAAGGCTCAGGGTCCCGCTGAACCAGGCTGGGTGCCTGGCGCCGGGCCGAGCTGCCAGGTATCGGCGAGCACCTCGAGCAGCTTGCGGATCACCGGATCGTTCCCGCGCCCGGCGCGGTAGATGAACCACAGATCGGTCTCGAGGCGCAGGTCGCACCACAGGCACACCTCGCCCGCTGCCTCCCGCTCCAGCGCCAGATCTTCGCGGATCAGAGACAGGCCCACGCCCGACACGACCAGATTCGCGATGACGAATTCCTGGTCGGCCTCCACCACCTTGGTCGGCTCGATGCCGTGCTGGTCGAATAGCACGCGCAACAGCTGGTAGTGGGTGCTGATCGGCGGGGTGATGATCCAGGGCAGCGCAGCGATCGCGTCCCAGTCCGCATCGAGCACGCGCTGCTTCCATGCAGCCGGCGCGGCAACGCGATAGGAAACGCCGCGCAGCCGCAGTCCGTCCACGCCCGGATGTGAAAGCGGGCCGAAATAGAAACTCGCATCCAGTTCGCCGTCGCGCACCTTGGCGAACGCGGCGCCGGAGATCTCGTGGTGCAACTCCAGCTGCAGCAGCGGATGGCGCTCGACCGCGGCGCCCATGAATTCGCCGACGCGGCTGAAGCCCGGATCCGACAGCGTGCCCACGCTCACCTTGCCTGCCACTTCGCCCTTGAGCGCTTTCGCCTGATTGCGCAAGGCCTGGGCCGCACCGAGCACCCGGTCCGCGTCGGCGAGCAGCCGCTGGCCGGCGAAGGTGAGTTCCATGCCGCTCGAGGTGCGCTCGAACAGCGCCAGTTCGAGTTCGTCCTCGAGCGCCCGGATCTGCCCGCTCACCGCCGGTTGGCTGACGTGCAGCTTCTCCGCGGCACGGGTCAGATGACCTGCCTCGGCGACCGCGATAAAACTGCGCAGTTGGTAAAGCTCCATGCGAATTCCGGCTTCCAGACGCTTTCCAAGGCCCTATTTTAGACCAAATATTGTGCATCGCATCAATTATTTAGACAAAGTATAAGCCTGGCCAATCGGATCGATCGGAACAAGCGATTGGATTGTTGCCGTCTTAGGTCGTATGTTACCTACATACAGCGGTTTAACGACGCTGGTTCAATCAGATAGGAAAGGATTTTAAGATGAGATTCTACCCGCCGATATACCCTGAAGACAGCGTGCAACAGCCCGCAACGTTTCCTGGCGGCGATGCCAGAGACATTTGGAAAACAGCCCTGTTCCCGGCTTTTTTTGTGCGTCGCACGATGCGTGTGGAGGACATTCCCGCTCCTCGAGCCGACGCCGACGCACGGGGCCAGCAGAAGTACGCCATGGGTGGCGCCTGGGTCGGCAGCAAGCTGAAGTCCTACTACGAGGCCCTGGTGCGCAAGTTCGAGCGCGCCGGACAGGCTGAGATGGAAAATTACCTGGCCGCGTCGCAAAACCTCGCCGACCTGGAAGAGCGCATCCGCCGCTACGAGCGCATGCATTCACGCTACTACTGAAACCGCGCAATTGCCACGCCCCGTTACCCACACACTATGAGGATTTCGAAATGAAAGCCATGACGGACAAAGCAGCAGACAGGTCCAATGCCTACGCCGGCCTCGAAACGATACCCATGAGCGCAGACGAGCGCGCTCATGCCTACGCCAGCCTGCGCAACGGCGAACGCATCGCCGATCTGGTGCTGCGCGCAGCGGCCGACATGCGTGCCGTCGGGCAATTCGCCGAGCGCGCTGCCGCCAGCCTGGCCGGCGCGTTCAAGGCGATGCTGGCGAAGCCCGTCAAGCACTGAGCGTCGTTGATCGCCTGATGACCAGCGCCGCGCGCAAGGCGGTCCCGCGCACTGCCTAGAAGCGGCCGGAACTCTCCGGCGCTGAAACAGGAGACCGCCGATGGTTCGCAGGGTTTATCTCGCCTGGCGCCTGCATACCGGCCTTAACTATTCCTGGCGTCTTGCCTGGCACAAGGCGGCGTACGGGCGGGCCCTGTAGCGCACCCTTCGCGGCGCAGCTCACGCGATTTTCACCGGCCTATCCGATGAAAATATTCTTTTTCACCAGCGCATGAACCCCCCAGTTGCCATCGACAACCTGGGTCACGCCAAAATCGACAGCAACCGACATCAGCGAGATCGCTTCATCTTCATTTAGTCCCTTGGCTGTCATCAGGAAATGGCGCATCTTGTGATATGCATCGCGCATTGCGCGGTCCAAAGAGGATTTGGCAAAAATCTCGCTTTGAGCTGCGCCTCCCAATTCAGCAAGATAATTCGCATAGCTAAACCCGTGGACCAGCCACTCATCCCGGGTTTCCAGCAACGGGTACTGCAAATCGGAGAGCGGCGTTCCTGCGAGGGCATCTTTTTTGTGCAGGATGAATTGAAAAGTGCCGGTAAGCGAGCATTCGATCGCCGTGCCGCACAACTCTGAATCACCTTGCGAGGCATGGGGATCTCCCACAGAAAACATGGCACCGGCCACAGCGACCGGGCAATAGACAGTCGCCCCTTTACCTATGCGCCAGTTGTCGATATTGCCCCCGGTATAGTTCGGGGGGATGGATGACACCAATTCGGCTTCGCTGGGCGCGACACCGATCGTTCCGAAGTGCGCCCTGACCGGCACACGAATGTTTTTCAGGACCCCGTTATTTTTTGCGACCGTCCGGTGATCTACGGGCACTCCGGGATAATCAATGGTTGCATGCACCACCCCGAACGGATCCGTTTGCGGTGTCCAGCGATAGTTATATACCGCGCGCGCCCAATTGCTCTCGCCCGAAGAATCGAGTTCATAGATGGTAATCACCTCGCGCTTTTTCGGTTCGGCTATCGTGTCTCCATACTGGAAACCCCAATTCGCCGCCGCGTTGCTTCCGAATGTCTTGCCCCGATAAATCGGGTTGGCGCTGGGTCTGGGTTTCACGTCGACAATTCTTACCTCCAGGATATCTCCCGGAGAGGCCCGTTTAATGAAAACAGGCCCGGTGCAGATATGCACGCCCAGTCCGCCGCCGGCACCCGCCGCGGCGTTCATGTCGCCAACACCGCGGCGGTCTACAGCTTTACCATTCTTGTCCCAGTGAAAGACGCTTTCCGCCCCGCAGTCGCCATGAACCATGCGCTCGGCATCATCGTTCGCGTGATGCGTCAGGGTTTCAATCGTCACGTAGTCGCCCGAATCGATTTCAATGACCGGTTTGGCTGAACGGCTGAAGTACCCCCATAGGACTGTATCCTTGCTTGCCGGAAGGTAGTGATGCGTGGATACGCCCGTATGTGGAGCTTTGGAATTGCATATGTGGTTACTCATGATCGCTTCCAGGCTTTGTTTTGGGAATTCCTGCGATAAGGTCAATTTCCACGAGAGCTCCGACAGCAAGTCCATTGACGCCGACGCAAGTACGGCTCGGCAAGGGCCCGCTGAACCAGCTGCCGTAGGCGATGTTGAATGCGGCGTAGTCGGCAAAAGACGTAAGGTAAACGCGGATCATCAAAGCGTCGTCCAGGGTCAGTCCGAACTGGGACAGTACGGCCTCGAGATTGCGACGGACCTGCGTGGCCTGCGCGACAACATCGCCGCCCACCACATTGCCGGTGGCGGGATCGGTCGGCATCTGTCCGGTGACGAAAAGAAGATCCCCCCATCGGGTTGCATGCGCGAACGGCCCCACCTTGGGCGGGACTCCATCGCTTGCGGTAAAGGAAAAAGTCTGTTTGCTGACGGTCATAGCGGGACTGCCGCGGCGTAATCCGCGCCCATCACCCCAAGAAACCGGGCCGTCAGGGGATGCTTGGGACGCGTCAGAACCTCGTTGGCGGGACCTTCCTCGGTCACGGTGCCATCGCTCAGAAATACCACGCGGTCCGCGATTTCCTTTACGAACCGCACTTGATGGGTCGAAATGATCATGGTCAATCCGTCTTCAGTGGCCAGCTTTCGAATGACCTCCAACACCTCGTTGACCAACTCCGGATCCAGGGCCGAAGTCGGTTCGTCCAGCAGCAGAACACTGGGCCGCGGGGCCAGTGCACGCGAAATCGCCACCCGCTGCTGTTGTCCGCCGGAGAGGTGCCGCGGCAAGGCATGGGCGCGGTGACTTAGACCTACGCGTTCCAGCAATTCGTGCGCCCGTTGATTGGCCTGTGCCTCGGACATTCCATGCACCCATCTCAACGGACCCGCTACGTTCTCCAAAGCGGTCAAGTGACCGAACAGATTGAATTGCTGGAACACCATCCCCACGCCGAGAGCAGCACGCTGCTTGGCGATTTCGGTCGGCGTCAAGAGTACTCCGCCCTCCCCGTATCCGACCCGGCGTCCGCCGATGCGGACGACGCCGGCATCCCATTCCTCCAATCGATTGATACAGCGCAGCAGCGTGCTTTTTCCGGATCCGCTGGGACCCAGAAGCGCCACGACCTCTCCCGCCCGCACCGTCAAGTCGAGCCCGCTGAACACCGGCTGCTCGCCGAAGCACTTGCTGAGGTTCTGCACTTGGACCATGATCTTCCCCTGCGCAAGCTCGGCTGAACGCGCAGCCCGCTCCGTGCACGATGCGGGAGCCACGATGGCGGCGGAAGCAGCCTGCTTATCCGGAGCAAAGGGGGCGCAAGCCGCATTGCTCTCGGCTTGCGCCGGCGCGGCGGACAATTCCCCCGCATTCCTTGCACGCCTCCCGGAGAACCAGCGCAACAGCGGATGTTGTGATGGCGTTCGGTCCAGATCCAGCAGATATTCCGCGAGCAGCTGCAATCCGCCGACGGCGCTGGTCAGCAACAGGTAGAGCACCCCGGAAGCAAAGAAAATGGAGAAGAAATCGAAAGTGGACGATGCCAGCTGAGTGCTGCGCAGAGTCAGTTCCTGGACCGAAATGATGGACGCAAGAGAAGAGTTCTTGAGCGCGCTCACAGATTCATTGCCGAAGGCCGGAACCATGGTGCGGATAGCCTGTGGCGCGATAATCCGGTGCATCAGGACCAATGACGACATGCCCAAGGCCCGACCCGCCGCGACCTGCCCCCGATCCACTCCAAGCACCCCGGAACGCAGAATCTCGGCGATAAACGGCGCCTCGTTGGCCGCCAGGGCGAGCCCGGCAGCAGACAGTGCACTGAGTTTCAGCCCGATATGGGGCAGCGCGTCATAGGCAAATACCATCTGCAACAGAAGCGGCGTACCGCGAAAGATGACCGCATACGTTCGGGCGAAACCGGACAACCAGCGATGGCGGGACATTTGCATGCCCGCCAGTATCATGCCCAGGAATAGACCTCCCGCAAGGCCCAGCCCGGTTACCTCCAGCGTGAGCAATATCCCCTGAAGCAGGTAATCCAGATTGAGGTAATGCAGGAAGAGTTCCATTTTTTCGCTAGCCGAATTGAATGCCCCCGGCAACGCCGGGGGGTTTATTTCGCCGGATTATTTGCTGCTGATTACCCGTGGCGCTTCAAGAGATCCTTCGCCTAGCGACCACTTCTTGAGCAAAGCGGTTTCCACTCCGTTTTTCTGGATCTCGGTCAGCGCGGCTACGACCGCATCGCGCAATTGCGGATTGTTCTTGGGCACGCCGATACCGATGAAGTAGGGCAAGGTGACGGCGACTGCCTTGCTGAGCTTGTCCGGGTAAGCCTTGACCGCCTGGTCCACCGTATTGACGTCGTTGATGTAAGTGTCTGCACGGCCCGCCAGGATCGCCTGAATGCAGTCCGCATTGTTGTTGTACAGCTGCAGACTGGGCGCAGGCTTGCCTGCGGCCTTGCACGGGCCGGCCAGGTTTTCAACCAGGGGTACTTCCACGAAGCCGGTGTTCTCTGCGGCGGTTGTCCCGCACATCGACATGTTGATCCCGGAAATCTTCTTGGGATTGCCTTTCGCGACCAGCACACCATCGGAAACCTTGGAGTACGTGACGAAATCAACCGCCTTGGCACGCTCCTCGGTCGCATAGATGTCTGAAATAATCAAATCCGCCTGACCGCTCTGCATCGTGGGAATCAACGCCGCGAAAGCGACAGGTTTGTAGCTAACACTGAAGCCGAGGCAGCGCCCCAGCTCCTCTGCCAGGTCGATATCGAAGCCAATATATTTACTGGGGTCTTTCGGATCGAGCGACTCGTAACCGGGTGTATGCGGATTGATCGCATCAACCAGTGTCTTGCCCTTTAGCTGCGGATACTTCGCCTGCAATGCAAGACACGCCTTCGAAAGCGCAGGTGCGTCGGTGGCCGCGTACCCCGGACTGGCGATGACGAGCGCGACGACGCTGCCGAGCAGAGCCTTTGAGATCCATCTGATCAGCATAAGGGGCTGCTTGAACACTGCCGGTACCGGCACGTTGAGGGTTTCCTGAAATTTGAGCATCGCACTTTCTCCTGGTTGATATGGTTGAACACCGGAGCAAATAAAGCAAAGTATGTGCCACGTACAGGAAAGGGCTCCTGCGCATGATTCCAGAGAGTAAATGACAAGTGTGCCTGCAGAATCCGCACAAACGGGGTGCAGCAGGCGCATGGACGCACTGCTATCGTTCGGCGCGCAAGCGCAATCAAGGCTTGTGAGATGCCTGGCAGGCAATCCTCTGCTTGCGGGCATCACCAAGACCGATCCTGCGCAAGGCTTGGGCGCGATCGGAACTCTCTGGCGCCGAAACGGGAGACTGCAGATGGTTCGCAGGCTCTATCTGGCTTGGCACCTGCAACCGGTCTCAACCATTCCCGGCGTCTTGCCTGGTATAAGGCGGCGCGCGCGCAGGCCCTGTAGAGCCCCCGTCGCCGCGGCTCAAGCGCACCAAACAGAAGCAGTTACCTGACCCGACGCACCGGCGTCTCGCGCAAAGTCGTCGCACGTTTGATAA
This sequence comes from Pseudomonadota bacterium, assembly GCA_021848555.1. Next base: position 9,860 of record JAJZUN010000035.1, read on the forward strand.
CACCTTGAATCGACACCCTGTCGGTCTGGCATGGCGTTTGCTGACTACTAAGCATTGGCGATGAGGCGCTTCGGCGCAATCGTTCCGTCAGTTCCAGCCTCCCCCACGCCCAGCAAGGCCCCGCCGCTGCCGTAAACCCGCACCCGCGCCTGCGGCGGCCCTTCCCAGGGCACGGTCTGCCCTTGCAGGAATCGCGCCTCTTGTGGGGGCGCGATGCGCGCCTCGGGCAACTCCTGCAGCAAGGCATCCACCGGCAGCAGGCAGGCATCGCGTTCGGCCGCTGGCATCAGTGCCAGGCTGTCCAGCGTGTGCGCACAGTCCAGGCCGAAGCGACCGACCGCGGTGCGGCGCAGGGCGGCGAGGTGAGCGCCGCAACCGAGCAGCTCGCCCAGGTCGTGAGCGATCGAGCGGATATAGGTGCCCTTGCTGCAGGTCACGGACAAGGCCAGGCGCTCGCCCTCGAACCACTGCAGTTCCAGCGCACGTATCGTTACCTGACGCGGCGCGCGCTCGATGTCTATGCCTGCGCGCGCGTAGGCGTAAAGCGGCTTGCCCGCATGTTTGAGCGCGGAGTAGAGCGGGGGCGTCTGCAGGATATCGCCGCGGAATTTCGTCAGCGCGGCACCGAGCTGCTCCGCGCTGACACTGACCGGACGCACCGCGATCACCTCGCCTTCGGCATCCGCCGTGGCGGTGCTCACGCCCAGCCTGATCTCGGCCGCGTAGCTCTTGTCGGCATCGAGCAGATCCGAGGAAAACTTGGTGGCTTCGCCGAAAAGCACCGGCAGCAGGCCGGTGGCGAGCGGATCCAGGGTGCCGGCGTGCCCGGCCTTGGCCGCCTGATACAGGCGCTTCGCCTGCTGCAGAGCGGCATTGGAGCTCGCCCCGCGCGCCTTGTCCAGCATCAGCACGCCGCTCAGCGCTCGCTTGATTCGATGTCCTTGCACTAGTCGCGCGGTTCCTTGCTGCCGGCCACCGCTGCATCGATCAGGCGCGACAATTCGAAGCCGCGCTCGACCGAAGCGTCGTAGACGAAATGCAATTGCGGTATGGAATGCAATTTGATCCGGCGCGCAATTTGGCTGCGCAGGAAGCCGCCCGCTTGTTTCAGCCCCGCTTCAGTATCGGCGCGCTGCGCGGCGCTGCCCATGAGGGTATAGAACACCTTGGCGTGGGAATAGTCGGCCGTCACCTCGACGCCGGTGAGCGTGATCATCGCGACGCGTGGGTCTTTGAGCTCGGTGCGTATGATCTCGGCCAGCTCGCGCTGGATCTGGTCGGCAACGCGCAGATTGCGGGCAGGACCTTTGGGCATGGCGTAATCTCCTGCGCGGTTGGAGCGGCACGCGCCCGGCATCGCGCCGGGCGGGAACGGCAATCGCGCCTTACAGCGTCCTCGCGACTTCCAGCACTTCGTACACTTCGAGCTGGTCGCCTTCCTTGAGGTCGTTGTAATTCTTCAGCGACAGACCGCACTCGAAGCCCGCCTTCACCTCGCGCACATCGTCCTTGAAGCGTTTGAGGGTGTCGAGCTCGCCGTCGAACAGCACCACGTTGTCGCGCAGCAGGCGCACGCGCGCGCCGCGCTTGATCAGCCCCTCGAGCACCATGCAGCCCGCGACCGTGCCGACCTTCGAGATCTTGTAGATCTGGCGAATCTGCACCAGGCCGAGAATGCTCTCTTTTTTCTCCGGCGCGAGCATGCCGGAAAGCGCCGCTTTCACCTCGTCCACGGCGTCGTAGATGATGTTGTAGTAGCGGATATCGATGCCCTGCGACTCGGCCAGCCTTCTGGCGGCGACGTCGGCGCGGGTGTTGAAGCCGATGATCACCGACTTCGACGCCAGCGCGAGATTGACGTCGGACTCGGTGATGGCGCCCACGCCGCTGTGCACGACATTGACCTTGACCTCGTCGGTCGACAGGCGCGCCAGCGCATGCGCCAGCGCTTCGCGCGAACCCTGCACGTCGGCTTTGATCAGCAGCGCCAGCGTCTTCACCCCGCCTTCGCCCATCTGCTCGAACATATTCTCGAGTTTTGCCGCCTGCTGCTTGGCCAGCTTGACCTCGCGGAACTTGCCCTGGCGGAACAGCGCGATTTCGCGCGCCTTGCGCTCGTCCGCGAGCGCCACCGCCTCTTCGCCCGCCAGCGGCACGTCGGACAGGCCCTGGATCTCCACCGGGATCGACGGTCCTGCCTGTTCCACCGACTGACCGCTCTCGTCCAGCATGGCGCGCACGCGGCCGAATACCGAACCCGCGAGCAGCACGTCGCCGCGATGCAGCGTGCCCGACTGCACCAGAATGGTTGCGACCGGGCCCTTGCCTTTGTCCAGGCGCGCTTCGATCACCAGGCCTTTGGCCGGCGCATCCTCCGCCGCTTTGAGCTCGAGCACCTCCGCCTGCAGCAGCACCTGCTCGAGCAGGTTGTCTATCCCCGCCCCGGTCTTGGCCGACACCGGCACGAACGGGGACTCGCCGCCGTATTCCTCGGGCACGACGCCCTGCGCCACCAGTTCCTGCTTCACGCGCTCGAGATTCGCGTCGGGCTTGTCGATCTTGTTGATCGCCACCACCAGCGGCACGTTCGCAGCCTTGGCGTGCGCAATCGCCTCTATG
>JAJZUN010000036.1 GCA_021848555.1 Pseudomonadota bacterium
ATCGGCGCTTTCTACCAGCCGCGCCTGGTGCTGGCCGACACGGCGGTGCTGAAGTCCCTGCCGCAGCGCGAACTCTCGGCCGGTCTGGCGGAGGTGATCAAGCACGGCCTGGTCCGCGACGAGGAATTCGTTGCCTGGCTGGAGCAGAACGTGGAAAAACTGCTGGCTTGCGATCAACAGGCCCTGGCGCATGCGGTACGGCGCTGCTGCGAAATCAAGGCCGCGACGGTGGCCGAGGACGAACGCGAGACCGGCGTGCGCGCGCTGCTCAATTTCGGCCACACCTTCGGCCATGCGATCGAGTCCGGCCTCGGTTACGGCAAGTGGTTGCATGGCGAGGCGGTGGCCGCGGGTATGGTGATGGCTGCCGACCTGTCGCGCCGCATGGGCTACATCGGGCAGGCCGACGTGGACCGGGTGATCGCGCTCCTAGAGCGCGCCCGCCTGCCTGTCGCCCAGCCGGGCATCGCCCCCGCGCGCCTGCAGGCGTCGATGGCGGTGGACAAAAAGACCGAGGGCGGCAGGCTGCGCTTCATTCTGCTGGACCGCATCGGCGCCGCCTCGGTCCGCGCCGAGGTGCCGACCGGTCTGTTGCAGCAGACCCTGGCTGGCGCCCGCTGAGCGGGTTTCGCTGCACCGCAATGGGGCATCCGCGGCCGGCCTAAGCGCTTGAAGTTACACAAGTCCGCAGGTAAAATGACCGGTTCCGCCAGAAAAGTCCTAAGGCCCATTTCGGAATTCCGAACCGGGCTCCAGACCCAGGGGGATGAGGGAAGTATTCCCTTACCAACTAACGCGCTCCGGGCGTGTGTACGTCTATCCGGAGCCCATTTGCAGCTAGAGGTACGAGCGTGACCGAACTGGCCTTACCCCCGAATCGCCCCGAGGCACAAGGGTTGTACGACCCCGCCAATGAACATGACGCCTGCGGCGTAGGCTTTGTCGCCAATATCAAAGGCGCCAAGAGCCACGCCATCATCGACCAGGGGCTGTTGATCCTGAAAAACCTCGCGCACCGCGGCGCGGTCGGTGCCGACCCGCTGGAGAGCGACGGCGCCGGCATCCTGATCCAGATCCCGGACCGCTTCCTGCGCGAGGAAATGGCCGCGCAGGGGGTGCAGCTTCCGCCCGTGGGCCAGTACGGCGTGGGCATGGTGTTCCTGCCGCAGGAATCGGCGTCGCGCCTTGCGTGCGAATACGAAATCGAGCGCGCCATCAAGGACGAAGGGCAGGTGCTGCTCGGCTGGCGCGACGTGCCGCGCGACAGCTCGGGGCTGGCGGAGTCAGGGAAGAAAATCGAGCCGGTGATACGCCAGGTGTTCATCGGCCGGGGCGGCGACGTCACCGTGACCGACGCGCTGGAGCGCAAACTCTACATTATCCGCAAATCTTCCGGCCATGCGATTCAGGCGCTGCGCCTTAAACACGGCAAGGAATTTTACGTGCCGTCGATGTCGGCGCGCACGCTGGTGTACAAGGGCCTGCTTCTGGCCGACCAGGTCGGCAGGTATTACAAGGACCTGCAGGACCCGCGTCTGGTGTCGGCCCTGGCGCTGGTGCACCAGCGCTTCTCCACCAATACCTTCCCCACCTGGGACCTGGCGCACCCGTTCCGCCTGATCGCCCACAACGGCGAGATCAACACCCTGCGCGGCAACGTCAACTGGATACGCGCGCGGCAGCACGCCATTTCCAGCCCGGTCCTCGGCGCCGACCTGAACAAGATCTGGCCGCTGATCTACGACGGCCAGTCGGATTCCGCCTCCTTCGACAATGCGCTCGAACTGCTGCTGATGGGGGGCTATTCGCTCGCCCACGCGATGATGATGCTGATCCCGGAAGCCTGGGAAAAGCACAACACCATGGACGTCAACCGGCGCGCGTTCTACGAATACCATGCGGCAATGATGGAACCCTGGGACGGGCCCGCGGCGGTCGCCTTCAGCGACGGGCGCCAAATCGGCGCCACGCTGGACCGCAACGGCCTGCGGCCTGCGCGCTACATCGTCACCGACGACGACTTGGTGATCATGGCCTCCGAGGCGGGCGTGCTGCCTATCCCGGAGGAAAAAATCGTCAAGAAGTGGCGCCTGCAGCCAGGCAAGATGTTCCTCATCGACGTCGAGCGCGGTCGCATCATCGACGACAAGGAACTGAAGGAAACGCTGGCCGCGGTGCGGCCCTACAGAGAGTGGATGGAGCGCATCCGCGTCAGGCTTGACGAAGTGGAGAGCGCGACCCCGTGGCCGCCGCGCTCGGCTTCGCCGCTGCTCGACCGCCAGCAGGCGTTCGGTTACACCCAGGAGGACGTTAAATTCCTGATGCTGCCGATGGCCGCGGCGGGGGAAGAGGCGATCGGCTCGATGGGCAACGACTCGCCGCTCGCGGTGTTGTCAAACAGGAACAAGACCCTGTACCACTATTTCAGGCAGCAGTTCGCCCAGGTGACCAACCCGCCTATAGATCCGATCCGCGAGGATCTGGTCATGAGCCTGGTGAGTTTCATCGGTCCGAAGCCGAATCTGCTCGGGATCGACGAGATCAACCCGCCGATCCGTCTCGAAGTCAGCCAGCCGGTGCTGGATTTCTACGAGATGGACAAGATCCGCCACATCGACCGCAACACCGAAGGCAAGTTCAAGTCCTTCGAGCTCGACATCACCTACCCGGTGGCCTGGGGCCACGAGGCGATCGAGGCGCGCCTGGCGAGTCTGTGCGCCCAGGCCGAGGACGCGGTCCGCTCGGGCTACAGCATCATCATCATTTCCGACCGGCGCATGGACTGCGACAACGTCGCGATTCCGGCGCTGCTGGCCCTGTCGGCGGTTCACCAGCATCTTGTCGCCAAGGGTCTGCGCACCAGCGCGGGGCTGGTCGTTGAAACCGGTTCGGCGCGCGAAGTGCATCATTTTGCGCTGCTTGGCGGTTACGGCGCCGAAGCCATACATCCCTATCTCGCGCTGGAGACCGTGCTCGACATGCTGAGTCTCCTGCCGGCTGGCACAGACGGCCGCAAGGCAATCGGGAATTTCGTCAAGGCGGTCGGCAAAGGCCTGCTCAAAGTCATGTCGAAAATGGGCATCTCCACCTACATGTCCTACACCGGCGCGCAGATATTCGAGGCGGTCGGCCTGTCGCGCAAACTGGTCGCCAAGTATTTCACCGGCACCGCGTCCAATGTCGAAGGTATCGGACTGTTCGAAGTGGCCGAAGAAACGCTGCGCATGCACCGGCAGGCGTTCGGAGCGGATCCGGTGCTGGCCCATGCGCTCGACGCCGGCGGCGAATACGCTTTCCGCATCCGCGGCGAAGAGCACATGTGGACCCCGGAGGCGATCGCCAAACTGCAGCACGCGACCAGGCAATCGAGCTTCGACACCTACAAGGAATACGCCCGGATCGTCAACGATCAGTCCAGGCGGCACATGACTTTCCGCGGACTGTTCGAGTTCAAGTTCGGGCAGGCGCAGCCGATCCCGATAGAGGAAGTTGAACCGGCGAAGGAGATCGTCAAGCGGTTTGTCACCGGCGCGATGTCGCTCGGCTCGATTTCGACCGAGGCGCACACCACGCTGGCCATCGCAATGAACCGCATCGGCGGAAAATCCAACACCGGCGAAGGCGGCGAAGACCCCAACCGTTATGCGCTGGCGAAGTCCGGCGAAACCCTGGCGCTGCGTCTGGGGCGGCACAACGTCGAGCGCGATCTCGCGCTCAGCGAAGGCGATTCGCTGCGCTCCAAGATCAAGCAGGTCGCTTCGGGCCGTTTCGGCGTGACCGCGGAATACCTGGCGAGCGCCGACCAGATTCAGATCAAGATGGCGCAGGGCGCCAAGCCCGGCGAGGGCGGCCAGTTGCCCGGTCACAAGGTGTCGGAGTACATCGCGCAAATTCGTTTCTCGGTGCCGGGCGTAGGCCTGATTTCGCCGCCGCCGCATCACGACATCTATTCGATCGAGGATCTGGCGCAGTTGATTCACGACCTGAAGAACGCCAATCCGGAAGCGTCGATCAGCGTCAAACTCGTGTCCGAAATCGGTGTCGGCACCGTGGCTGCGGGCGTGGCCAAGGCCAAGTCCGACCATGTCACCATTTCCGGCCACGACGGCGGCACCGGCGCTTCGCCCTGGTCCTCGATCAAGCACGCGGGTACGCCGTGGGAACTGGGCCTCGCGGAAACGCAGCAGACGCTGGTGCTGAACCGGCTGCGCGGACGCATCGCAGTGCAGGTCGACGGCCAGATCAAGACCGGGCGCGACGTGGTCATCGGCGCCATGCTCGGCGCCGACGAATTCGGTTTTGCCACCGCGCCGTTGGTGGTCGAAGGCTGCATCATGATGCGCAAATGCCATCTCAACACCTGCCCGGTGGGCGTGGCCACGCAGGATCCGGTGTTGCGCCGGAAATTCCAGGGCAAGCCCGAGCACGTGGTCAACTTCTTCTTCTATGTCGCCGAAGAAGCGCGCGAAATCATGGCCCGGCTGGGCGTGCGCAGCGTGAATGAGCTGATCGGCCGTTCGGATCTGCTCGAAATGAAGACGGGCATCGAGCACTGGAAGGCAAGAGGACTGGACTTCTCGCGCGTTTTCCAGCAGCCGCGGGCCGGCGCGGAAGTGGCGCGTTACAACAGCGAAACGCAGGACCACGGCCTTGCGGGCGCGCTCGATCACCGCCTGATCGAACTGGCCGCGCCCGCGCTCGAGCGCGGCCAGAAGGTCGCGATCGACATGCCGATACGCAACATCAACCGCACGGTCGGCACCATGTTGTCGTGGGAGGTCGCGCGGCGCCATGGGCACGCGGGCCTCGCCGAGGACGCCATCCACATCAAGTTCGCCGGCAGCGCGGGGCAGAGCTTCGGCGCGTTTCTGGCGAAGGGCATCACGCTCGATCTGATCGGCGACACCAACGACTACTGCGGCAAAGGGCTCTCCGGCGGCCGCATCGTGGTGCAACCCTCGCCCAAATTTCGCGGCGCGCCGAGCGAGAACATCATCGTCGGCAACACGGTGTTGTACGGCGCGATTGCGGGCGAGGCGTATTTCCGCGGCGTCGCCGGCGAGCGCTTCGCGGTGCGCAACTCCGGCGCCAGCGCGGTGGTCGAAGGCACGGGGGACCACGGCTGCGAATACATGACCGGCGGGACCGTGGTGGTGCTCGGAACCACCGGGCGCAACTTCGCCGCCGGCATGTCCGGCGGCATCGCCTATGTGCTCGACGAGGACGGGACGTTCGCGCAGCGCTGCAACGCATCCATGGTGCAGTTGGAGCCCGTGCTCGCAGAAGCGGAGCAGGAGGGCAGGCTCGCGCGCGGCATGTGGCATCTTGGGCAGGCCGATGAAGCCGTACTCAAACGCCTGGTGGAGAACCACCTCAAGTACACCGGCAGCGAGCAGGCGAAAAAAGTTCTCGACGCCTGGGCGCAATTGCGCGGCAAATTCGTCAAGATATTCCCGCACGAGTACCGGCGCGCGCTCGGCGACCTCGCCGCCAAGGGCGGCAAGATCGCCGCCTAGAGCGCCAAGTACGCAGGCGCGCAAAGGGCACGAAGGGTTTCGTTCGCGCGCCGGCGTGTCCTGCGCGATGCAAGATCTTCGATTTAAGGGCTGAATGGCATGGGCAAGATAACCGGTTTCATGGAGTTCCAGCGGCTGCAGGAGGAGAGCGAAGCCCCTGACGCACGCAAGCGGCATTACCGCGAGTTCGTCCACCACCTGTCCGATCAGGAGGCTGCGACGCAGGGGGCGCGCTGCATGGACTGCGGCACCCCGTTTTGCATGAGCGGCTGTCCGATCAACAACATCATTCCCGACTGGAACGACCTGGTCTACAAGCAGAACTGGCGCGAGGCGCTGGAGACGCTGCATTCGACCAACAACTTCCCCGAATTCACCGGCCGCGTCTGTCCGGCGCCGTGCGAGGCGGCATGCACGCTCAACATCAACAACGATGCCGTGGGCATCAAGTCGATCGAGCATGCGATCATCGACAAGGGCTGGGAGATGGGCTGGGTGCTGCCGCTGCCGCCTCTACGCAAGAGCGGCAGGAAAGTGGCGGTCGTCGGCTCGGGTCCCGCCGGGCTCGCCTGCGCGCAGCAGCTCGCGCGCGCCGGGCACGATGTCGTGCTGTACGAGAAGAATGACCGCGTCGGCGGACTGTTGCGCTATGGCATCCCCGACTTCAAGCTGGAAAAGCAGCTGATCGACCGCCGCGTGGCGCAGATGCGCGCCGAGGGCGTGGAGTTCAGGGTGGGGCAGCCGGTAGGCGGCAGCGGCGCAAACGCCGTGCCGGCGAAAAAGCTGCTGCAGGAATTCGACGCCGTGGTCGTGTCCGGCGGCGCCGAGCTTCCGCGCGACCTGCCGGTGCCCGGGCGCGAGCTGCAGGGCGTGCATTTCGCCATGGAATTCCTGCCGCAGCAGAACAAGGTGGTGGCCGGCGACAAGATTGCGGGGCAGATCACCGCGACCGGCAAGCATGTAGTGGTCATCGGCGGCGGCGATACCGGCTCCGATTGCGTCGGCACCTCCAATCGTCAGGGCGCGGCCTCCGTGACCCAGTTCGAACTGATGCCGCAGCCGCCCGCACAGGAAAACAAGTTCCTGGTCTGGCCCGACTGGCCGCTGAAGCTGCGCACCTCCAGCTCGCATGACGAAGGCTGCGTGCGCGACTGGTCCGTGGCGACCAAGCGCTTCGCCGGTGCGAACGGCAAAGTGAACCAGCTGGTCGCGGTGCGCGTCGAGTGGAAGGACGGCAAAATGGCCGAGGTTCCGGGCAGCGAATTCGAACTCAAGGCCGACCTCGTTCTGCTCGCCATGGGCTTTCTTGGCCCGGTGCGCACCGGACTGATAGCCGAACTCGGGCTGGAACTGGACGCGCGCGGCAACGTCAAGGCCGCGACCGATGGCAGCGGCTGCTACCAGAGCTCCAACCCCAAGGTGTTCGCGGCCGGCGACATGCGCTATGGGCAATCGCTGGTGGTCCGGGCGATACGCGAGGGACGGCAATGCGCGCGCGCGGTGGATGAATTCCTCATGGGGACCTCGGACCTGCCGCGCTAGCTGCGGCAGGGGCGCGCCCCGGACAGCCGGGCCCGACCACGGCCACCGCCGGAATCAGACGGCGCCATCGAACCAGCAGGCGTAAACGCGATGAGGGCATCCGCAGGGATGCCCTCATCGTTTGATCCGCCAGATCGGGCGGACAGACCGCCCGCTCGCGCCGGCTAGTCGGTTACCGACGTGCTCAGTGTCGTAATCAATCCCTTGGGCGAAGTGACCTTCACGGTAAAGGTGCCGGCCGGGCTCGAATTGACACAGGTATTCGGCGCCGGTGGCGTTCCCACGGTAAATGTCGCATCGCTCTTCATCCTGACGACGATATCCCCGAAGGTCGCCGATGCCGCGCTCGCCGGGCAGCCGGGGTAGCCGGTGCGGCAGCCGATGGTGTCCGGAACGACATACGCAGCGTCGGAAACAATCGTGCCGTTATCGCTCGAGAACGCAACCGTGCTGCCCGCCGGCATGGCATTGCCGTTGATGTCGACCACCGTAACGATGAACGAACTGGGCACGTTGCCATTGACCAGGCTGCACGCGTTCAACCCAATCGCCGCACCGCCGTTGATCAGGATGTCGGCGGAGGAGGAGGAGAACACAACGGTCTCCCGGCCGCGCACATCGATCGATTTCTGCGTGGCGCAGATTGCCGCACCGGAGGTGCACAGCACGCCGTTGTACTTGCCATCGGCCGCGTCGTAGGCGCCGTTGCCGTTGAAATCGAAATACGGTTCGTTGGCGTCCCAGGTTCCGTTCTCGTTGTAATCGACAAACGCTTCCGGCATGTCGCTGCTCACGGCATTGGCATCGACCAGTTCGCCTGCGTCCGCGGTTCCGTTGCCGTTGCTGTCGACAAACGCTTCCTCGCCGGTCGCGCGCGCCAATACGGTCACCCGGCCGTTGCTCGGGCGCAGGGCCTGACTGGTGAGGGTCGTGCTGCACACGCCGCCCACGGTATTGCAGCTCGAGACCACCGATCCGCCTTCGCTGGTGAACGATACCGCCGTTCCGTCGGGCACCGGGTTGTGGAAATGGTCCGCCAGGCGCGCCGTGATGGTGGACGCCACCCCGTCCACGGTCCAGGCCTCGATGTTGTGGGTGGAGGTCGAGAGCGAGAAGGCATCCTGGGCGGGAATGCCGGTCGAGATGACGAGCTGGTCGGATTGCGTGGACAGGGCGGTCGTGCCGCTGGTGGTGGCCGTCACCCGGACCGCCGTGCTGATGGTGCCGGCAATCACGTTGGTGACGACGTAGCCGGTGGTCGGATCCGACGTGGCCGACGCGGACGACAGCGTCAGGCCGCCCAGCGAGGTGTTGAGGGCGAAGTTGACCAGGGTGTTGCCGACGGCGTTGCCGGCGCTGTCCACCACTTTGAACGTCACCCGTGCGGTTTCTGACCTGTTTGCGCCGCCGGTGCCCTTGAGCGTGATCACGGGCGGCGTGGTCACCGGATTGGTCACCGTCGAGACATACTGGATCGAGCCAAGGGCGGGCGCGCCTACCGGTAGGATGCCGGTTACCGTGGTTCCGTTCGACAAGGTTGCGGTGATGGTGTCCCCCGGGCTCGGATTATTGCAGCCGTTGTCCAGATACGACGCCGCCGCCGTTCCGTTCACCGTGGTCACCGAAGCCGTCAGCGTCGCCTTGCCGCTGGCGGCGCAGGCCGAGGTGAACTGCACGCTCAATGGGGTCGTATAAAGTACGCCGTTGTTCAGCACGTTCACGCTCACGCCGGCGGTGCCGTAGGCGGACAGCGTTCCTGCCGGCAGGGAAAGGGCGCTCAGGCTGAGCGTCGACGCGCCGACGGCGTAGCTTACCGAGCCGGACGCCGCGGTGCCTGCGATCGTCGCGCTTGCGGTCACCGTGGCGGCGCCGCCGGTGGTATTGGACGTAGTCAGCGTAACCGAGGCCACTCCGCTCGCGTTGGTCAGCGCGGTATTGGCGCCGCCGGAGAAGGCGCCGAACGCCGGATCGGTGGTGAAGGTCACGACGGTGTTCGGTACCACGTTGCTATTGGCGTCTAGGACCACGGCTTTGATCAGCGCGTTGCTGCTGGTGGAAATGGAGTTGATCGCCGCGCCGGTCGTGGGATTGGTCATCGACATGGTGATCGAAGGCGCACCGGCCGCTGTCGCGCCGGTACCGCTGGTGCTGGCGGCGCTGGTGTACGTTGCGGGCGTGCCGGTGAGCGTCACGCCCGATGCGTTCATCGAAGTTATCTTCCCGATGGCATCGAGCGCTTTGTCGTAGGGATCGGTTCCCCCGACCGCGGCGACGAATTTGCCGGTCATGGTATTGAAAATGGCGTTCATCGAGTTCGCCGGGAGTTTCGCGCGCACCGTGGATTCTTTCGCGGCCACCGCGCTGGTGGTCAGGGTGCTGAACGAAAGATTCTTGTACATCGACGCCGGATCCTGCCCGGAATTCAGTTCGTACATGACCAGGGTGGTGATGGTCGTGATATTGACGTTTTGGGTGCCGCTGGCGGTCATGTCCATGGCCGGCAGGACCGAATACAGGTTGGCGCCGGACGTGGGAACGGCGACCAGCATGAAGGGCGGAGTTCCGCCGGAGACGTTGATGCTGAACGTGCCGTCGGCGGCGGCGGTGGTGCCGGTGGCGGTCTTGCCGCTGCTGTCCTGGACGGTCACCGTGGCCCCGACCAGCGGGGCGCCGGTTGCAGCCGTGCCGGTCAAGGTTTGGGTTACGCCAGTGGCGGTGCCGCCCAAGCCTGTCGTGGTTCCGGTGGTTCCGGTCGTTCCGCCTGTTCCGGTCGCGGCCGGGCTACCGCCCGCGCCGCCGGAGCCGCAGCCGGCGAGCGTGGCCAGCATTGCCGCCAGGAAGAGCGCTGCCGAAAATCTGGAAATTTTCTGGCTGAAAGTATATTGAGTGAAGTAGTTTTGCACGCAAGCCTCCCATACACACGAAGCGCCCAATCAAAAAATTGTGCCGCTACTGAAAAGGTACAACATTTTTATTATAAACACAATAAGTTAAAAGATATTTTTAATGTTAAATAGGTCATTGTTGGACGCCTGACCTATCCCGGCAGGCGGCGGCGCGAATCCGTCGCGCCGCGCCGGGGTTTCAGATCACGTTCTTGCGGATGTAGGTCACGGCGATTTCGGCCACGATCACCACCACGAAAACCGCGAACAGCACCATCACCACCCGGTCCCGCTGGAACAGGTTCAATGCGGTGTCCAGCGCCATGCCGATGCCGCCGGCACCGACCAAGCCGAGCACGCAGGACGCGCGGGGCTGCATGGTATCATTCTCGCGCGAGTAACAGCCGGAATTCGATGCATCCATGAACATTGTCATCCTCGCCGCCGGGCTGGGCAAGCGCATGCACTCGGATCTACCCAAAGTGCTGCACCCGCTGGCGGGCAGGCCTCTGCTCGCGCATGTTATCGCGACCGCGCGCGCGCTGAAGCCCGGCGTCATTTGCGTCGTCTACGGCCATGGCGGCGAGCGTGTGCGCGAGGCGATAGCTCAGCCCGGTTTGATCTGGGCCAGGCAGGAGCCGCAGCTCGGCACCGGTCACGCGCTCGCGCAGGCGCTGCCGCATCTGAATCCTAAGGCCCCGACCCTGGTGCTGTACGGCGACGTCCCGCTCACCCGGGCGCAATCGCTGAAAGACTTGATCGGCGCCGCGGGCAAAGGCGTGGCCCTGCTCACGGTCGAGCTGGACGACCCGCAGGGCTACGGCCGCATCGTCCGCAGCCGCGGCAGGATCAGGCGCATCGTCGAGGAAAAGGACGCGACCGCGGCCGAGCGCGCGCTCGGCGAAGTCAACACCGGCATCATGGTGCTGCCGACCGCGCGGCTGAAAGCCTGGCTCGCGGGTTTGAAGAACAAGAATGCGCAGAAGGAGTACTACCTCACCGACGTCGTGGCGGCCGCGGTGGCCGACAAGCTGCCCGTCAGTTCGGCGGCGCCAGCCGCGGTCTGGGAAACCCTGGGGGTGAACAGCAAGGCGCAGCTGGCCGAACTCGAGCGCATCCATCAGCGGCAGAACGCGGCCAGGCTGATGGAGCAAGGCGCCACGCTGGCGGACCCGGCGCGCATCGACGTGCGCGGCAGCCTCGCTTGCGGGCGCGATGTGGCGATCGACGTCAATTGCGTGTTCGAGGGCGAGGTGGTGCTCGGTGCGGGCGTCAGCGTCGGCGCGAATTGCGTGCTGCGCGACGTGAAGGTCGACGCGGGCACCCGGATCGAGCCCTTCTGCCATCTCGACCAGGCCGACATCGGCGCGCGCTGCCGCATCGGCCCGTATGCGCGGCTGCGCCCGGGAACCACCCTGGCCGAGGAAGTGCATATCGGCAATTTCGTCGAGGTGAAGGCGAGCCAGATCGCGGCGCGCTCCAAGGCCAACCACCTCGCCTATGTCGGCGACACCACCGTGGGGCGCGACGTCAACATCGGCGCCGGCACCATCACCTGCAACTACGACGGCGCCAACAAACACCGCACCATCATCGAGGACGACGTGCACATCGGCTCCGACACCCAGCTGGTGGCGCCGGTGCGCGTCGGCAAGGGCGCGACCCTGGGCGCCGGCACCACGCTCACCCGGGACGCGCCCGAAGGCGCGCTCACCGTTTCGCGCGCCAAGCAGGTCACGATCACCGGCTGGAAGCGGCCGGTCAAAATCAAGAAATCATAAAGTCATAAGGGTCGAAAGCAGATGTGCGGCATAGTCGGAGCGGTGGCCAAGCGCGATATTGTCCCGGTGTTGATCGAGGGCCTGCGCCGGCTCGAATACCGCGGCTACGACTCCTGCGGGGTCGCGGTCCATGACCCCTCGGGCGGCGGGCGGCTGCGGCGCGCGCGCACCGTGTCGCGGGTGGCTGACCTGGATGCGCAGGTGCGCGAGTCCGGGCTTACCGGCTCCACCGGCATCTGCCACACGCGCTGGGCCACGCACGGCGCGCCGGTCACGGCCAACGCCCACCCGATATTCAGCCGCGACGAAATCGCGGTGGTGCACAACGGCATCATCGAGAACTACGAAGAGCTGCGCACGCGCCTGAAGGCGCAGGGCTACGTGTTCGAGTCGCAGACCGACACCGAGGTCATCGCGCACCTGATCCACAGCCATTATGCGGGCGACCTGTTCCTGGCGGTGCAGCGCGCCGCGGCGCAGCTGCAGGGCGCCTATGCCATCGCC